>DATADT010000069.1:0-9432 GCA_036258355.1 Burkholderiales bacterium | reverse complement strand
GAAAGGCGAAGGGCCGGTCAAGGTCCTGACCTCCTGCCCCTCCTGCCTGCAGGGTCTCGCGCGGTTCGAGGATGACACCGGGGCGCAGGCCGACTACATTGTCGTCGAGCTCGCGCGCCGCGTCCTGGGCGAAGACTGGCTCCCGCAGTTCGTCGCCAAGGCGAACGCGGGCGGCATCGAGCGGGTTCTGCTATGAGCGAGCCGGTCGCCACGACGATCACCCTGCACCAGAAATCGCGCGTCATGGAAATCGCCTTCTCCGACGGGCGGAGCTTTCGCCTGCCGTACGAGCTCCTGCGCGTCTACTCGCCATCGGCCGAAGTGCGCGGCCACGGCCCGGGGCAGGACGTGCTGCAGACGGGCAAGCGCAACGTCGAGATCCGCGCGCTCGAGCCGGTCGGCTCCTACGCGGTTCAGCCGCAGTTCTCCGACGGGCATAACACCGGTATCTATTCCTGGGAGTATCTCTACGAGCTCGGGCATAACCAGGAGAAGCTCTGGTCCCAATACCTCGATAAGCTCAAGGCCGCCGGTGCAAGCAGGGAATAAGACGCAAACCGTAAGGCGCGTCTTCGACTCGGTCGCCGAGCGCTACGACGTCATGAACGACTTGATGTCGCTCGGGCTGCACCGCGCATGGAAAGCGACCGCGGTCGCGGTGGCGCGACCGCGTCCGGGCGAGCGCGTGCTCGACATCGCGACCGGCAGCGGCGACCTCGCGCTATCACTCAGCCGCAAGGTGCGACCTGGCGGCGAGGTCTGGATCACCGACATCAACCGGCGCATGCTCGAGCGCGGTCGCGACCGGCTGCTCGATCGGGGACTCGCGCTGCCGGCGGTGCAGTGCGACGCCGAGCGGCTGCCGTTTCCCGCGGCGCATTTCGATTGCGTCACTGTGGGCTTCGGCCTGCGCAACATGACGCATAAGGATGCCGCGCTCGCCGAGATGGCGCGCGTGCTCAAGCCTGGCGGTCGCCTGGTGGTGCTGGAGTTCTCCAAGGTGTGGAAGCCGCTCGAGCGCGCGTATGACTGGTATTCATTCAAGGTGCTTCCGTGGCTCGGCGACAAGGTGGCGGGCGATGCCGACGCTTACCGCTACCTTGCCGAGTCGATCCGGCTGCACCCTGACCAGGCCGGGCTTGCCGAGATGCTGCGCGCTGCGGGCCTCGCCGAGGTGGAGGTGTTTAACCTTGCTGCCGGCGTGGTTGCAATTCATCGGGGGTACCGTTTTTGATAGCATTGAGGGCTCGGAGGAACGAGTCATGAGCAAGTGGCTTCTCGCAGCGGCAGTTCTCGTCTTCAGCGGAGTGTTCGTCGCGACGGAGGCCGAGGCGCGCCGCCTCGGCGGCGGCCGCACGGTCGGCGCGCAGCGCAACGTCACCGCTCCGCCCGCCCAGACGCCGGCAAAGCCGGCGCAGCAGCAGGCGGCCCCGGCACAGCAGGGCGCGCAGCAGGCGGCGCCCGCATCGACCGGCAGCCGCTGGGCGCCGATCCTCGGCGGGCTCGCGCTCGGCGGAATCCTGGGCTACCTGTTCGGCGGCAGCGGGCTTTTCGGCTTCCTGCTCCTCGCGCTGCTCGCGATCGGAGCGGTAGTCGCCGTGCGCGCCTTGATGCATCGGCGCACTGAGGCGCCGCGGCCCGTGCAGTTCGCGGGCATGCGCGAAACCGTTTCGGTCCCGGTGAGGAACGAGCTACCGGCGACGGCTTCGCAGGCGAAGGTACCCGCAGGCTTCGACGCGTCGGGATTCCTGCGCGCGGCCAAGCACAACTTCCTTCGGCTCCAGGCCGCGAACGATGCCGGCCGCCTCGAAGAAATCCGTGAGTTCACGACCGACGAGCTTTACCAGGAGCTGAAGAGCGAGCTCGGTCAAAGAGGCGCGACCGAAGTCCTCGGCCTCGAGGCCGACATGCTCGAAATCGCCACCGAGGGCGACCGCCACTGGGCGAGCGTGCGCTTCTCCGGCACGGTGCGTGAGGCGCCGGGCGCCGCTCCCGAGCCGTTCGCTGAAGTCTGGAACCTCGTGAAGCCCGCCGACGGCTCGAGCGGTTGGCTCCTCGCCGGGATCCAGCAAATGCATTGAGCGAAGTCGGGCTCTTCGAAAAGGCCACCCCCGCGGTGGCCTTTTGCTTTCTGCTGAACCGTTTGCTCGCCACCGAGCCGTGGGCGCGCCTGCGGCTCGCGCCCTTTGCCGGCGAAACCATCGAGATGCGCGCGCCGCCCCTTCCCGCGATACGCTTGCGCATCGTACAAGGGGGGACGGTGGAGGCGGCAGACGCCCAGCCGAGCCTGACGATGACATTCAAGCCGGAGGTCCTCGCCGCGTTGACCCGAGGTGAGGAGCATGTCATGAGAGCGGTAGAAGTCCAGGGCAACGACAAGCTCGCGGCAGAGGTACTGGTGCTCGCACGGCACCTGCGCTGGGACGTGGAGGAGACCCTGTCGGGTGTGATCGGCGACGTTGCGGCGCACCGGCTCGCCGGCGCCGGCCGCGCTTTTGCCGCCTGGCACGTGGACGCGGCGCGGCGCCTGGTGGCGGCCCTCGGCGACTACCTCATCGACGAGAAACAGCTCCTCGCACGCCGCGCGGAGCTGGAGGCCCTCGCCGAATTGGTCGCGCAGTTGCGCGACGGCATCGCAAGGCTGGACAAGCGGATCGAGCGGCTTGACTAGGGTCGGGCGGCTCGCGCGCATCCTGGCGATCGGCCTGCGCTTCGGGCTGCACGAGTTCGTTCCCCGCCTCTCGCGGAATATCGTGGCGCGCGCGCTCGCCAGCCGGACGCATGAGCCGCGCGGGCAGCGGCTGCGCGAGGCGCTGGAAGCGCTCGGTCCGATCTACGTCAAGTTCGGCCAGGTGCTGTCGACGCGGCGCGATCTGCTTCCGCTCGACATCGCCGACGAGCTCGCGAAGCTGCAGGACCAGGTTCCGCCTTTCCCGTCGGAGCTTGCGGTGGCCGAGATCGAACGCTCGCTGGGCCGGAAAATCGATGCGGTGTTCAATTCCTTTGAATACAACCCCGTCGCCAGCGCCTCGATCGCCCAGGTCCACCTCGCGCGCCTGCACGACGGCGCCGAGGTCGCGGTAAAGGTGCTGCGCCCCGGGGTCGAGGCGGCGGTGGCGCGTGACCTCGCGCTGCTCGACACCGCGGCCGGGCTCGTCGAGCGGCTCTGGGCCGACGGCAAGCGGCTGCGCCCGCGCGAGGTGGTGGCGGAGTTCGCCCGGCACCTCGACGAGGAGCTGGACCTCATGCGCGAGGCCGCGAACGCGAGCCAGCTGGGGCGTAACTTTGCCGCCTCGCGGCTGCTTATCGTGCCGGCGGTGTACTGGGACCTGTGCGCGCAGCGCGTAATGGTGATGGAGCGCATGCACGGCACGCCGATTTCCCAAGTGCAAGCGCTGAGAGAAAAGGGAATCGACATTCCGGCTCTGGCGCGTGCGGGGGTCGAGATCTTCTTCACCCAGGTGTTCCGCCATGGGTTTTTTCACGCGGACATGCATCCCGGCAACATCCAGGTGGCCACAGAGGGTGAAATGGGTGGCCGCTATATTGCGCTTGACTTCGGCATCATGGGCACGCTGACCGAGGTGGACAAGAGCTACCTCGCGCAGAACTTTCTCGCCTTCTTCAACCGGGACTACCGGCGCGTTGCGCAGGCGCATCTTGATGCCGGCTGGGTACCCGCCGGTACGCGGATCGACGAATTCGAGGCCGCGATCCGCGCCGTGTGCGAGCCGGTGTTCGCCCGGCCCCTCAAGGAAATCTATTTCGGCAGGCTGCTCATGCGCCTGTTCCAGACTTCGCGGCGCTTCAATGTCGAGGTGCAGCCGCAGCTCCTCATGCTGCAGAAGACGCTGCTCAACATCGAGGGGCTGGGGCGCGAGCTCGATCCCGACCTCGATCTGTGGCAGACCGCGAAGCCTTTCCTCGAACGCTGGATGCGCGAGCAGGTCGGCTGGCGGGGGCTCGTGCGCACCCTCCGGCACGAGGCGCCGTTCTGGGCGGCGACCCTGCCGCAGCTGCCGCGGCTCGTGCACCGCGCGCTCGCCGAAGACCGCCTCGGCGCGCTGCAGACCGCGGTTGAGCGCCTCGCGCGGCAGAACGCCCGGCGCAACCGGCTGCTCGCGGCGCTGCTTGCCGCCATCATCCTGGGTATCCTGCTGCTTGCCCTCCGATAGCTCGGCCCCGGAGTTCTGGGACACGCGCTTCCGCGGCGGCGTGACGCCGTGGGATGCAGGCGGTGTGCCTGCACGCCTCGAGTCCTGGCTCAAGGCCCGGCCATCGGGGTCGAAGGTGCTCGTTCCCGGCTGCGGCACCGGCTACGAGATTGCGGCCTTCGCGCGCCATGGCAACGAAGTGCTGGGCATCGACTTCTCGGCGGCCGCGGTCGAAGCCGCGCTGCGCTACCTCGGGCCGCAATCGCGGCTCGTGCGGCAGGCGGACTTTTTCGCGCTCGCAGAAGGTCCGTTCGACCTCGTGTATGAGCGCGCCTTCCTGTGTGCGTTGCCGCGTGTGCGCTGGCCCGACTGGGCGCGCCGGATGAGCGAGCTCGTGCGCCCCGACGGGGAGCTCGCCGGCTTTTTCTATATCGACGACAACGAACGCGGCCCGCCGTTCGGCATTTCGCGGGAAGCGCTGCATCGACTTCTCGACCGGGCCTTCTTCCTGCGGGAGGACGAGGCGATTGCGCCGCGCGAATCGCTCGCCGTTTTCGCCGGCAAGGAGATTTGGCAGCTTTGGAGGCGGCGGCTATGATGCCCGCGCGTGCTGATTGCCTCGGTCGTTCTCTATCTCCTCGTCACGATCACCATCGGCCTGTGGGCGGCGAGCCGGGTGCACAACTCGAAGGACTACGTGGTGGCCGGCCGCAGCCTAGAGCACTACGTACGAGATGGTCCAGAAGCGGCCGAAGCCACGATGCCGCCGCAGCTCGTCGGCCTCGGCTTCTCTCTCGTCGGCATGGTGCTCGGCTCGCTCGTGCCGCGGCCGGCTACTGAAGCTGCGACGCATCACCACGGCGGCCACTAGACCTGCCACCAGCGCGGCGCGCGGCTCCACGCTCGCGCGCATCCTCTTCGTCGTCTATGTGGTGCTGGTGGCTTATGCGTCGCTCTACCCGCTCTCCGGCTGGCGCGACGTAGGGATTTCGCCGTTCGCCTACCTGGGCGAGCCCTGGCCGCGCTATATCACTGCGTTCGACATCGTCGCGAACGTCGCGGGCTACTTTCCTTTCGGCTTCCTCGCGACCGCGGTTCTGCACCCGCGCCTGCGGAGCGTCGCGGCGTTCGTGGCGGCGGTCGCCGGCGGCGCCGTGCTGTCGCTCATGCTCGAGGCCGGGCAGAGCTACCTGCCGGCGCGCGTTGCCGCCACGCCGGACGTGCTTTTTAACATTGTCGGGGCGGCGCTCGGCGCGGCGCTCGGCCTGCGCTTCACTCCGCTCATCGGCGGCGGTGGATCGCTGTCGCGCTGGCGCGCGGCGACGTTCCTGCCGGGGGCCGGCGCGGACTTCGGCCTGATGCTGATCGCGCTGTGGCTCTTCGTCCAGCTGAACCCGGCGACGCTGCTCTTCGGCGCAGGCGACCTGAGGGACTTGCTTGCGCCGTTCGAGGGGCGTGCTCGCCGCCCGGAGTTCTTCGTTTCCATCGAGGCCTTCACCACGGCGGCTAACCTGGTGGCTGTCGCGCTGATTGTCGCGGCTCTCGCTGCGCCGGGGCGCCCGGTGCGGGCGCTGGTGCTCGGCACGGTGCTGGGCGCGCTTGCGGTGAAGACCGCTGCGGTGGCAATCGTGATGCGCGCCGAGAACGTTTTCACCTGGCTCACGCAAGGGGCGCAGCTCGGCCTCGTCATCGGGATCGTCATCGCGCTCGCCGCGGTGGCGCTGCCGCGCACCGTACAGCTGGTCCTCGCGGCCGTGCTGCTGATGGTCGCCACCGTATTGGTGAACCTTGCGCCGCCGAATCCCTACCTCGCCGCTTCGCTGAAAGTGTGGCAGCAGGGTCACTTTCTCAACTTCAACGGGCTCACGCGGCTGGTGAGCGCCGCATGGCCCTTCATCGCGCTCGGCTATCTGACCTACCTGGCGTCCAGAAGGCGCGAGGCGCTCGGCTAAAATGCCGGGCTCATGTCCCATTACTCGAGACACGTCTTCTTCTGCTGCAACCAGCGCGACGGCGGGCGCACGTGCTGCAACGACAAGGGCGCCTCGCGGATGCGCGACTACGCCAAGGGCCGCATCAAGGACCTCGGCCTCGCCGGCCCGGGAAAGATTCGCGTGAACCAGGCGGGATGCCTGGATCGCTGCGAAGAAGGCCCGTGCATCGTGGTATACCCCGAGGCAGTCTGGTACACCTACGTCGACCAGTCGGACATCGACGAGATCATCGAGGAGCACCTCCGGAACGGGCGCATCGTAGAACGCCTCAGGATGTAGATGCGGGCGAGCACCCGTCGCGAGTTCATCGCCGGCCCCGCGGGCCGCATCGAGTGCGCGGTCGACACCCCGGAAGGCCACGTTCGCGGCATTGCGCTGATTGCGCACCCGCATCCTCTGTTCGGCGGCACGCTGGATAACAAGGTGGTGCAGACCCTGGCGCGCGCGTTCGTGGATCTTGGCTACGAAGCCTGGCGGGCCAATTTCCGCGGCGTGGGCGCGACCGAAGGGCTGCACGACGAGGGCCGGGGCGAGCTCGAGGACCTGGCCGCCGTGCTGAAGAGCATTCGGACCGAAAGATTCGTGCTCGCCGGCTTCTCCTTCGGCGCGTCGCTCGTCGCACGGCTGGCCGAGCGTGCAAAGCCCGAGTGGCTCGTGCTCGTGGGCATCGGGGTCACGCGGCTCGCGGCGCCCCCGGTGCCGGGGAGCACGCTCGTCATCCACGGCGAGAACGACGAGACCGTGCCGCTCGCCATGGTGCTCGACTGGGCGCGGCCGCAGGACGTCCCGGTTGTCGTGGTGCCCGGCGCGGATCATTTCTTCCACCGCAAGCTGCAGGTGATCAAACGGATCGTGCAAGCCAACTGCAGATGAGCGCGCTCTCCGCGCGCGCGCTGCGCAAGTCTTACGGCGCGCTCGAGGTGGTTTCGGGCGTCGACCTCGACGTGGCGCTGGGAGAGTGCTTCGGCCTGCTCGGCCCGAACGGCGCCGGCAAGACCACCACGCTCAAGCTTTGCCTCGGCCTGATCGAGCCCGACGGCGGGGCGATCGCGCTGCTCGGCGAGCCGGTGCCGAGGCGCGCTCGAGAAGCACGCGCGCGCGTCGGGGTCGTGCCCCAGTTCGACAACCTCGACCCGGACTTCACCGTCGAGGAGAACCTGATGGTGTACGGCCGTTACTTCGGGATCGATCCCGGGGAGATTTCGGCCCGAATTCCGGCGCTGCTCGACTTCGCCGGGCTGGCGGGGCGCGGCAACGCCAAGATCATGACGCTTTCCGGCGGCATGAAGCGCCGCCTCACGCTCGCACGAGCGCTCGTCAACGACCCGCAGCTCGTGTTCATGGATGAGCCGACCACGGGGCTCGACCCCCAGGCGCGCCACCTGATCTGGGAGCGCCTGCGGCGGCTCACGCAGGAGGGCAAGACGCTGGTGCTGACTACGCACTTCATGGAGGAAGCCGAGCGGCTGTGCCACCGGCTCGCGATCATGGACCGCGGTCGCATCATCGTCGAAGGCTCGCCGCGCGCGCTTATCGCCGAGCATATCGAGCCGCAGGTGCTCGAGGTTCACGGCCCGGGCTACGAGACATGGATGCAGCGCGCGAAAACCCTCGCGCCGCGCGTCGAGCGCGTAGGCGACACGGTCTACTGCTATGGCGACGAGATCGAGCCCCTGCTCAAGACGCTTTCCGGAGAGCTGAGCTATCTCCACCGGCCCGCGAGCCTGGAAGACGTGTTTCTGAAGCTGACCGGCCGCGACTTGAGAGATTAGAAGAGGGATTGAGCGTGCGCTGGGTCTCGGTTTGGCGCAGGAACATGCTGGTGTGGCGCAAGCTCGCCGCGGCCGCCATGCTGAGCAACCTCGCCGACCCGCTGATCATGCTTTTCGGGCTGGGCTACGGCCTGGGCGCGCTGCTGCCGTCCGTGCAGGGGATGTCGTACATCGCCTTCTTCGCGGCCGGGCAACTGTGCACGGCCACCATGTTCACGGCGTCGTTCGAGTCCATGTTCTCCTCCTTCGCCCGCATGCACGGCCAGAAAACGTGGGACGCGATCCTCTATGCGCCGCTCATCATCGACGACATCGTCGCGGGCGAGATCGTGTGGGCCGCGAGCAAGGCGTGGCTCACGGGCTCCACCATCCTGGGGGTCGCAGTGGTGTTCGGGCTGGCGAGCTCGCCGTGGGTGCTGCTCGCGCTGCCGGCAGCGTTCCTCGTCGGCCTGGCGTTCGCAGGCGTGGGGCTCATCATGTGCGTGCTCGCGCGCGGCTGGGACTTCTTCAGCTACTACATGACCCTCGTCATGACGCCGATGATGATGATCTCGGGAGTGTTCTTCCCCGCCGACCAGCTGCCGTCACCGCTCGTCGCCGTGGCAAAAGCGATGCCGCTTTACCACGGCGTCCAGATCGTGCGTCCGCTGATCGCCGGCGGTCCCCCGCCCGAGCTCTGGCTGCACGTCGCCGTGCTCCTAGCGTATGCCGCGGCCGGCTACGCCGCGGCGATCTACTTCGCGCGCCGCCGCTTCTCGTCCTGACCATGCTCTGGGTCAAGTCGTTCCACATCGTGTTCATGGTCACGTGGTTCGCCGGGCTCTTCTACCTGCCGAGGCTTTTCGTCTACCACGCGCTTGCAGAGGATCGGCCCTCGATCGATCGGTTCAAACTGATGGAGCGAAAGCTCTTCTGGGGAATCATGACCCCGGGCGCAGTGCTCACCATCGTCTTCGGCGTGTGGCTCTGGCTCGGCTGGTTCCGGGGAACCGGAGGAGAAACGCCCCGCTGGCTGCTCGCCAAGATCGCGCTCGCGGCGATCCTCGTGGGCTACCACCTCTGGTGCTGGCGGCTGATGCGCGACTTCGCCGCCGAGCGCAACACGCGCAGCCACGTCTGGTTCCGGTGGTTCAACGAATTCCCGGTGCTCGTCCTTGTCGCCACGGTGCTGCTCGTTGTCTTCAAGCCCTTCTAGCGCGTTCTTCGCCACCGCGCCGCGGGGACTGGAAGGGCTGTTGCTTCAGGAGCTGAAGACTCTCGGCGCCGCCGAGTTGCGCGAAGTTGCCGGTGGGGTCTCGTTCACGGGCGGCTGGGACATGTGCTATCGGGCGAACCTCTGGTCCCGCATCGCCTCGCGCATCCTCTGGAAGATTGGCGAGTTCGCCTACGAGAGCGAGGCGGACCTTTATGCAGCGGTGAAATCGCTGCACTGGCCCAAGCACTTCGGAGTCGAACGCACGCTGCGCGTGAACGTGACGGCGCAGAAGAGCCCGCTCCGCAGCCTGGAGTTCG
>DATADT010000068.1:0-17837 GCA_036258355.1 Burkholderiales bacterium | reverse complement strand
TCCTCCCACTGTCAAGCCTTCAATCTTGAGCGTCGGTTGTCCGACCCCTACGGGCACGCTTTGGCCCTCCTTGCCACAGGTGCCTATGCCCGGATCGAGCTCGAGGTCGCGCCCGATCATGGTAACGCGGGTCAGGACGTCGGGGCCGTTTCCGATCAGGGTCGCGCCTTTCACCGGGTGGGTCACTTTTCCGTTTTCGATCAGGTAGGCCTCAGCCGCGGAGAACACGAACTTGCCGCTCGTGATGTCGACCTGGCCGCCGCCGAAGTTGGTGGCGTAGATGCCCCGCGGCACGCTCGCGATGATCTCGGCCGGATCGCGCGGACCGGCCAGCATGTAGGTGTTCGTCATGCGCGGCAGCGTAATGTGCGCGAAGGACTCGCGGCGCGCGTTGCCGGTGAGCGGCATGCCGAGCAGCCGCGCATTCAGGCTGTCCTGCATGTAGCCGCGCAGCACGCCATCTTCGATGAGCACCGTGCGCTGCGTCGGCGTGCCCTCGTCGTCGACGCTGAGCGAGCCGCGCCGCCCGGGAAGCGTGCCGTCGTCGATCACGGTGACGCCGCGCGAGGCGACCCGCTGGCCAAGGCGCCCGGAGAATGCCGAGCTGCCCTTGCGGTTGAAGTCGCCCTCGAGGCCATGGCCCACCGCCTCGTGCAGCAGCACGCCCGGCCAGCCGGGGCCGAGCACCACGGTCATCGTGCCGGCGGGGGCAGGACGCGCCTCGAGGTTGACGAGCGCCTGCGACACCGCCTGACGTGCATAGCGGTCGAGCACTTCGTCGGTGAAGTGCGAATAGTCGGTGCGCCCGCCGCCGCCCGCGGCGCCGCTCTCGCGCCTGCCGTTCGCTTCGGCGATAACCTGGACCGAGAGGCGCACGAGCGGCCGCACGTCGGCGGAGATCGCGCCGTCGACGCGCGCGATCAGCACTACTTCGTACTCCCCGCCGAGGCTAGCCATCACCTGCGTGACGCGCGGGTCGAGCGCGCGGCATTTGCGCTCCAGTTTTTCCAAAAGAGTTACTTTTTCTTGAGAATCCAGAGAGGCAATGGGGTCGACGTCGCGGTACAGGGGCACGGGGCTGCGCCGCTCGGCCGCCTTGACTCTTCTCGCCTGTCCCGCCGCGGCGATGGCGCGCGTAGCCTTGGCGGCGTCCTGCAGCGCGTTGAAGCTGATCTCGTCGGAATAGGCGAACGCGGTCTTGTCGCCGGAGATCGCCCGCACCCCGACGCCCTGCTCGATGTTGAAGCTGCCCGACTTGACGATGCCCTCCTCCAGGCTCCAGCCCTCGAAGCGCGAGTACTGGAAGTAGAGGTCGGCGTAATCCACCCTGCGCGCGGCCAGCGTGCCGAAAACCCGCGCGAGCTTCTGCGCCTCCAGGTCGAACGGCGCGAGCAGCGTGGTTTCGGCGGTTTGCAGTGCGTGGGCAGTCAACTGAGCCTCCTTCGGACTTCTACGATGCGCTGGCTGTCGATCTCGGCGAGCACGACACCCTCGCCTTCTTCGCGCATGGCGAGGATTTCGCCCCAGGGGTCGATGATCATGCTATGGCCCCAGGTGCGCCGGCCGCTCGCGTGGGTGCCGCCCTGCGCGGGGGCCACCACGTAGGCCTTGTTCTCGATGGCGCGCGCCCGCAACAAGGTCTCCCAATGGGCCGCGCCGGTCGGCACGGTGAAGGCGGAGGGCACGAACATGAGGTCGAATTCCCCCAGCCCGCGGTAGAGCTCGGGGAAGCGCACATCGTAGCAAACCGAAAGCGCCAGCCGCCCGAACGGGCTCGCGACGGCGACCGGGCGATCGCCCGCCTCGAGCGTGCGGGCCTCGTCGTAGCGCTCGTTTTCGCTCTCGAAATGAAAGAGATGCATCTTGTCGTAGCGCGCCACCCGCTTGCCCATGTCGTCGTAGACCAGGCAGGCGCCGCGGATGCGCGTCTCGTCCGCACCGGAGATGGGGGCCGTGCCGCCGATAATCCAGATCGCATTCTTTCTGGCAGCGTCGGCCAGGAACTGCTGAATCGGTCCGCCGCCATCGGGCTCGCGCACCGCCACCTTGTCGCGCTCTTGGCGGCCGATCATGTAGAAGTTCTCGGGCAGCGCGGCGAGCTTCGCGCCCGCCGCGGCCGCGGCCGAAATCAGCCGGTCCGCAGCCGCAAGGTTGGGCGCAACGTCGGGTCCCGACACCATCTGGATGGCGGCGATTCGGGCGCGAGCCATCAGTTGGAGACCGGCTCGGTGGGCGGCGGCAGGATCCTGTCGACTTTCGGGTCGCTCCATGTCCCGGTCACCAGGTAGTCGTACGCAAAAATCTGGCCGAGCGGATTCTTCAGGATGCGCTGCGCGATGACCGCGGCGACTCCGGCGATCGGGTTCACGATCCCGATTCCGAGCGCCGCGCTATCGGCAACGCTCGGCAGCACGCGCACGCGCAGGTCCTGCGTCTCGTGCGCGAGGTCGACCTCGCCGGTCATCTCGACCTCCGCCGCCAAGCCGCGCATGCGGAACTCCTTGAGCTTCATCATCCCGCTCTCGATCTGCGCGCTCGACGAGATGCGGTCGAACTGGAATCCCTTGGAGAACACGTCACGGAAGTCGAGCGTGATGCGCCGCGGCAAGGCTTGCAGGCTGATGAGCCCGATCAGCTTGCCGAGCCCCGGCTCGATCTCGAGAAACTGGCCGTTCTCCGCGCTCATCTGCACCTGGCCGCTCAGCGTCGCGAGATCCAGCGTCAGCGGATCGCTCTGCCACGCAAGCGAGCCCTGCATGCGCCCGCGGCCGCCTTTCACAGTGCCGGGCTGGCCGATTCGGGCGAGAAAGCCGCCGACATCGCCGACCTCGAGATCGAAACGCACCGCGGTGCGCGAGGGCGCGGCGTGCCACACGCCGTCGCCGCTGAGCGAGGCCTCCGGGCTCACCGCGCCCACGCGATCGATTCGCCAGTCGGATCCGGCGCGGCTCGCGACCAGCTCCAGGCGCCCAAGACGCTGACCGCGTAACGTGAAGTCCTCGGCCACCAGGTCGAGCGCCGGCAGCTCGCCCGGGCGCGTCTGCGGCCGCGGCGCGCCGGCCGACGCGGCAGCGGCCGAGTCGTCCGGGATCGTAAGACGATCGAGCCGGGCGATCACCCGCGGCTCTGGGCGCGTGCGATACGAGATGTCGCCGCTGAGCTGCTCGGCGCTCACGTGCGCCGACCAGCCGGAGGCTTCGGTGCTGGCGCGCAGCGCCACCTTGGTGAGCCGCCTGCCGAACGCATCGAGCGAGCCGAACTTGAGCTCAAGCGCGACCGGCTGAGAATCGAGTAGCGGATCGCCCTTGCCGTCGCCGGAGACGAGCGGCAGCCAGCGATCGAGGTCGAATGCGGCAAGCGAGCCGTACACGAGCGTGCCCGGCCGCTCCGACAGGCGGATCGGCTGATCGCGATCGGGGCTGAGCCACACCGCGGTGCGCTGGACCGCCATGGCGCCGCCCTGACGACGGCGCTGCAGCTCGGCCCGCGCCAGCGTGCCGAGCGAGATCGAGACGCGGTCGCGCTCCCCGCGCGCCGCTGGGCTTACCTCGACGCGCAACGGCAGCGGCTCGGCGGCGCGCTTGGCGAGCGGCTCAGGCAGTGCGCTCTCCAGCCCGCGCAGCGCCGACTCGAACGTGATGCGCGCGCCGCCTTCCTGCTCCCGCACGGCGACGGAGTAGCCGAAGCTGCCCGAAAGGTGCTTGCGCAGCGGATGATCGAAGAGCGCGCGCGTGGCGTCGAAGGAGGCGTCGCCGCGCGCGAGCACCTCGACTATGCCGCCGGCGCGCGTGCCGCCCGAGATCGCGACCGCGCCGCCGAGGATTTCCCCGCGCACGTCGTGCAGCGTGAAGCCCGAATCGGTGAACGCCACGCGCCCGGACGCCGGCTGGATCGGCGGCAGCCACGGCACGACGCTCACCTCGTTGTCCGCGAAGTCGAAGTCGCCCGTGACCTGGGTTTTCGGCAGCGCGGCGAGCGGGATATCGATTTTCAGGCGCAGCCTCCCCCGTCCCGCGGCCTTGATGTCGGCAATGCGCTCGCCCACGCTCGAGCGCAGCGGCGAAGACCGCACGAACTTCAGGAATTCCGTGCTCGGCCCGTCGGCCTGCCCGCTTACGTGCACGCGGCGCTCTGGCCCGCGCAGGCTCGGGATCGCAACGCGCACGTTGGAGAGCTGCGCGCCCAAGATCGAGCCGCTGCGCCCCACGATCTCGAAGCGGTCGCGCTCGAAATTGAGCTCGCCGGCGATGTCGTGGATGAGCGGCCAGCCCTCGGCGTAGTCGAGCACGCCCTTTTCCACGCGCGCGGTGACCTGGAACTGTCCCGTCGCCGGATTGACGAACGGGAAATCGCGCAGGTCACCGCGGATGCGCACGCGCACGTCGCTTGCCTCGCCGGCGAGAATGCCGCGCGTGAGCCAGGTGCGCGGCGCCTGCGGCATGATGATCGGCAGGTAGCGACCGACCTGCCGTCCGTCGGCACGGTTGAGCACGCCCGAAAGGTCGATGCTGCCCGGCCCTTCGCCCCGGCGCGCGTAGGTGCCGTAAACGTTTCCGCTCGCGTGCTGGTTGGCGAAGGTGAGCGAGGCGACACGCACAGCGATGCCGCCGTCGCGGCTGCGCTCCCATTCGACCTGGCCGGCGAGCGAGTCGAGCCGGATGTCGGGTTCGGGAAATACGCGCGGCAGCTCGAGCGCGGCCTTGCGCGAGGTGAGCGCGAGGCTGCCGCGCTCGTCGGTCGCCTCCAGGCTCCCGCTCAGCCCCGAGAAGCCGGGGGCGGCGCCGCTCGCGCGCAGTGCGAGATCGGTGAAGCGCATGCGCAAGGCGAGCTTCGCGGGCGCATCGAACGGCCCGCTCCACTCCAGGCGCGCCTGGTCGAGCCGTCCGCGCGGCGCAACATCCTCGATTGCCTCGGAGAGCTGCGGCGGCAGCGGCAGCGAGCCGGCGAGGTGGCGCAGCGAGTCGAGCTCGATGACGCTCGCCGCGACCGCGCCGCCGGCCTGCGGGCGCCAGACGATCTGGAAGTCTGTCTTCGGGACTTCGGGCCCGTTCTCGATGACCAGCGCGAGGCCGCGGCCGGCGAGCTCGACTCCGTCAGGGAGCACGCGCCCCTGCACGCGGCCCTGCACCGAGGCGAGCTCGAGCGGCGAGAGCTCGTCGGCGAGGCTCATGCGCAATCCGGCGAGCGCCACGTCGGCGGTGGCCGCAACGAGCTTGCCGTCTTCGAGCGTCGCCCAGACGCGCAGTGCTCCGCGGCCGGCACGCACGTTGAATTGAGGGTCGACCCAGGCTCGCCACGCGCCGAGGTCGGTGTTGCCGATCTCGATGAACACGCGCCCGCTGAGCGCCGCCGGGTCGGGCTCGGTTCCCTGCAGCCGCGTGCGCAGCTCGATGCTGCTGCCGAGCTCGGCCGGCGTGCGCGCCCTCAGGCCGAGCAGGTGCGTGCCGCGCGCATTCACGAGCCTGAGCTCAAGGTCCGCAAAAGCGAGCGGCGGCGCTGCGCGCTGCTCGTCGAGCCACTCGATTTCGGCGCCGCGGATCGAGATCTCCTCCTGCGCGAGCACCCAGGCGCCGAATCCGCCGCCCGCTTCGCCCGACACCTTCAGGCCGGCCACGTAAAGATCACCCGCGGCGTCGCGCCGCACGGTGAGCCGCGGGCCGTCGATCACCACGCTGCGCAGCAGCAGCTTGCCGTACGTGACCGAGCGCCAGGCGACGACGTTCTCGATCGACGGCAGCACGAGCGCCTCGCGCCCCTGCGCGTCGTAGATGCGCACGTCGGAGAGCGTTATGTGCGGCCTCAGGCCGAACCACCCCGCCCGGATGGCGCCGACGCGCACCGGCAGCCCCAGGCCGCGCGACATGGCGGCGACGATGTCTTCGCGGTAACGTTCGATGTCGGGCAACACCCAGAAGCGCACCGCGAGCACCAGCGCGACGAGCACGAAAAACGCCGTCCACGCGAGCACTTCGATGCCTCGCAGCAGTCGCTTCATGGTGGAATTCACGTCCAGGCGACCATTCTAAACTGCCAATGTCGCATCCCATCCCGCAAACCGGGCCGAAACTCGCGGCTTCGCGCTTCGCGCAGCGCCTGCTCGCGGCGCAGCCGGAGCTCGCGGCCGAGCTCGCCGATCCGCAGCCCTTCACGCGGGCAGAAATGCTTAACGCCCTGGAGGGCCGAGCGGATGACGAGCTCGAGCGCGAGCTGCGCCGGCTGCGCAACCGCGTGCTCCTGCGCGTCATGGCGCGCGACCTTTCCGGCCGCGCCGGGCTGGAGGAAGTATGCGCGACCATGACTGACCTGGCCGAAGTGGCGATCGAGACCGTGCTCGGCGACCATGACCTGATGGTGGTCGGCATGGGCAAGCTCGGCGGGCGCGAGCTGAACGTGTCGTCCGATGTCGACCTCGTGTTTCTCTACCGGGCCAGTGCCGAGGCGCAGGAGCGCTACGAGCGCGCCGGGCGCAGGCTGATCCGGTTTCTGTCCGAGCCCACCGTGGACGGGTTCGTGTTCCGCGTCGACATGCGCCTGCGGCCCTACGGCGACTCCGGCCCGCTTGCCTGCAATTTCGAGGCGCTCGAGCAGTACTTCATAACTCAGGGCCGCGAATGGGAGCGCTACGCCTGGCTCAAAGCGCGGCCCCTCACCGGGCCCGGCGGCGAGGGCGCCTCGCGCGAGCTCGACGCGATCGTGCGGCCGTTCGTGTTCCGCAAGTACCTCGACTACGGTACGCTCGGCGCGCTGCGCGCGCTGCACGCCGAGGTGCGCCGCGACGTCGAGCGGCGCGAGCTCGCCGAGCACGTCAAGCTCGGCCCGGGCGGGATTCGCGAGATCGAGTTCATCGCCCAGGCGCTCCAGCTCGTGCGCGGCGGGCGCGACGCCGAGCTTCGGGTAAGGCCGACGCTCGCCGCCCTGAAAGTTCTGTCCGAGAAAAATCTTCTTCCCCTCCAGGCAGCGCGCGAGCTCAGCGAAGCCTACGTGTTCCTGCGCAACCTCGAGCACCGACTGCAGTACCTCGACGACGCGCAGCGCCACGACCTGCCACAGGACGCCGAGGACCGCGCCCGCGTCGCCGCGATGTGCGGGTATACATCCTGGGGCGCGTTCTACGCTCAGTGGCAGGCCATCCGCGACTCGGTGTCGCGGCATTTTCTCGACGTGTTCACAGAGCCGGGCGCAGCGCCGGAGCCGTGGCCGCAGCACTCGCGCCTCGCCGCGCTGCGCGCGAGCCAGCGCTACGCCGCGCTTCCCGAGGAATCGCGCCGCCGCCTCGACCGCCTGGTGCCGGCGCTCGCGCGCGTAGCGCAGGCGACGCCCGACCCCGAGGCCACGCTGTTGCGCGGCGTCGACCTGGTCGAGGCGATCGCGAGCCGCGCGGCGTACCTGGCGCTCCTCGCCGAGCGCCCCGAAGCGCTGGAGCGCGTGGCGCGCATGATCGGCTCCTCGAGCTGGGCCGCGGATTACGTCACGCGCCATCCGCTGCTGCTTGACGAGCTGCTCGACGACCGGCTGCTGTACGCGCCTCCGGACTGGGTATCGTTCTTGGAAAATATGCGGCGCCAGCTTGCCGCCGCTCAAGAAGACACCGAGCGGCGCATGAATATCCTGCGCGAGATGCACCAGGCGCAGGTGTTTCGCCTGCTCGCGCAGGACCTCGCCGGGCTGCTGACCGTGGAGAAGCTCGCCGATCACCTCTCGGCGCTCGCCGACCTCATGCTGCAAACGTGCATCGACGAGGTGTGGCGCGACCTGCGCGGCCGGCACCGCGACCAGCCGAGGTTCGCGGTGATCGGCTACGGCAAGCTCGGCGGCAAGGAGCTCGGCTACGCCTCCGACCTGGACATCATCTTCCTCTACCAGGACGACGACGAGCGCGCGCCCGAGGTGTACGCGCGCCTCGCCCAGCGCGTCAACACCTGGCTCGGCAGCCGCACCTCGTCCGGAATCCTGTTCGAGACGGACCTCGAGCTCAGGCCGAGCGGCGCCTCGGGGCTGCTCGTCTCGTCGATCGCGGCTTTCGAGCGCTACCAGAACGAATCGGCCTGGGTGTGGGAGCACCAGGCGCTTACCCGCGCGCGCTATTGCGCCGGGGACACGCGCGTGGGCGAAAAATTCGAAGCCATCCGGCAACGAATTCTCACCCGCAAGCGGGATCCGGAGCCGCTGAAGACGGAAATTCTTGCAATGAGAGACAAGCTGCATGCGGCGCACCCGAACCGGTCGAGGCTCTTCGACGTCAAGCACGACGCCGGCGGCATGATCGACATCGAGTTCGCGGTGCAGTTCCTCGTCCTCGCGTTTTCCAGCGATTTTCCTTCCTTGACGGGGAATCTGGGCAACATCGCGCTGCTCAGGATGGCGGCGGACCATGGCCTGGTCCCGCCCGAGCTCGCGGAGCGCTGCCGCAACGCCTATCGCGAGTTTCGCCGCATCCAGCACAGCCTGCGCCTGAACGGTGCCCGCTACGCGCGCGTCCCGCACGAGCGCGTCGCGGACGAAGTCGAGGCCGTCAAGGCGCTTTGGCGGGCGCTGTTCCGAGCTTCAGGTCCTTGATTTGTTCATTCGCCGCTCCTGAAGGTGATGTCGCCGTAGAAAGCGCGGCGGATCGAGCCGTCGTCGCCCGAATCGGTCATGACGCCCACGGAGACGATGTCGCCGGGGTCCTCGCCGAACGCATACCGGCAGTCCGCGACCACGTCGCGGCGGATGTCGATCCACTGGCCGGCGCGCTCCTCGCCGCTTTCGACCACGAAGAGGCGTACGCGATCGCTGTACGGGCTCACCAGCACGGTGCCGGCGGGCGCGTTGCGCAGCCAGACGTAGACCAGCGTGGCATAGGGCAGGCCGTTCGGCGTCAGCACCTTGGCAAGGCGCAGGTGCGCGCGGTCCATAACATCGAGCTTCTGCTCGTCGCCGTGGAAGGCGATCGATACGCGCGCCATCGCGCTCACGCGCGCGGCCTCGCTGAACGGCGAGGCGCCGGGCTTGGTGCGGGAGAAGCGCGCCACCTCGACTACCTCGCCGACCTCGCGGGTAAGCGAGCGCACGAGCGGATCGGACCACAGGAGCGGCTCTTCTGGCGGGGCGCTCGCGCACCCGGCAAGCAGCGCGGCAAGCAAGGCGGCGGCGCTAGAGCGCATCGCGCGGATTGCGATATTTCAAGGGCCCGTCCACCTCGGAGGCGAAACGGCCAAGCGCGGCGAGAAGCGCGTCGCGCCGCAGCCGGTACAGCACGCGCTGCCCCTGGCGCTCGCCCGCAATCAGGCCGGCGCGCTGAAGCACCGAAAGGTGGCGCGAGATGGCCGGGCGGCTCATGCGGAAACGCTCGGCGAGATCGGCGGTCGACAACGCCGTCTGCGACAGGAACGCGATGATCTGCCGCCGCGGCAGCGAGCCGAGCGCGTAGAACACGCGCTGGGGGTGGGGCGCCTGACTATTAACAAGCATGTTAATAGTGTGGCGGAATTCTTGTCGCTGTGATTACAATCGCCGCACTTCGGAGAAACTCACCATGTCCAAAGGCAGAGCCGCGATCAAGGCGGCCGCGGCGCCGCTGTCGATGGCCGACCGCGACGGCTGGATCTGGCACGACGGAAAGCTGGTCGAGTGGCGCTCGGCCACCACCCACGTCCTCACGCACTCGCTGCACTACGGCCTCGCCGTGTTCGAGGGGGTGCGCGCGTACCAGACCGAGATCGGCACCGCGATCTTCAGGCTGAAGGAGCACACCGACCGCCTGTTCGCCTCGGCGCACATCTACATGATGAAGATTCCCTACACGCGCGAGCGCCTGATGCAGGCGCAGGTCGAGACGGTGCGCGCCAACGGCCACGAAGCCTGCTACATCCGGCCGATCGCGTTCTACGGCTCTGAGAAGATGGGCGTCTCGCCCGTGGGCGCCAAGGTGCATGTCGCCATCGCGGCCTGGCCCTGGGGCGCGTATCTCGGCCCCGAGGCGCTTTCCAAGGGCATCCGCGTCAAGACCTCGTCCTACGCGCGCCACCACATCAACGTCACAATGGCTCGCGCCAAGATGTCGGGAACCTATCCGAATTCGGTGCTCGCGACGCTGGAAGCCACGATGCACGGCTACGACGAGGGCCTGCTTCTCGACGTCGACGGCTTCGTCGCCGAAGGCGCCGGCGAGAACGTTTTCATCGTGAAGGACGGGGTGCTCTGGGAGCCGGAGCTCACCTCCGCGCTCACCGGCATTACGCGCTCCTCGGTGATCGAGCTCGCCTCTGAGCTCGGCTACCCGGTGCGCGCCAAACGCCTCACGCGCGACGACATCTATATCGCCGATGAGGCGTTCTTCACCGGCACCGCTGCCGAAGTTACGCCGATCCGCGAGCTCGACGGCCGCATCATCGGCGAAGGCAAGGCCGGCCCGGTGACCAAAGCGATTCAAAAGGCCTTCTTCGATGTCGTGTCAGGCAAAGACAAAAAGCGCCGCAAATGGTTAACTCGCGTTGAGGCCCGGGCAAATGCAAGCTGATCCCCGTCAAGTAGACGTCACCGAGAAGGACCTGCCCCTGCACTGCCCGACCCCGGGCACGCCGCTGTGGGCGCTGCATCCGCGCGTGTTCCTCGACGTGGCGAAGGAAGGCGAGACGCTGTGCCCGTATTGCGGCACCAAGTACGTCTATAAAGGCGCGCCCGTAAAGGGACATTAGGCAGGGACACTAGATTTGCCGCGCGTTCTCGTCATCGCGCCGAACTGGATCGGGGACGCGCTGATGGCGCAGCCGCTGCTTGCGCGGCTGAAGCAATCGGGCGCGACGATCGATGTGCTCGCGCCCGAATGGGTCGCGCCGGTCGTACACCGCATGCCCGAGGTGGACGTGGTCATCGCTGCGCCCCTCAGGCACGGCGCGCTGCAGCTCGGCGAGCGCTGGCGGCTCGGCCGCAGCCTCGAGCGCCGCGGCTACGAAACTGCCTATGTGCTGCCGCACAGCTGGAAATCCGCGCTCGTTCCCTTCTTCGCCCGGATTCCGAAGCGCATCGGCTACGTCGGCGAGATGCGCTACGGGCTTTTGAATTCCATCTACCAATCCGTCAAAGCATCAATGCCGCTTCATTACGCACGGCTTGCCGGCGGGCCGGATACACCACTGGGTTCGCCAAAGTTGAGCGTTCGGGAAGAGGAAATCCGTGAGACGCGGCGCCGCTTTGGAATCGAAGGCGGCTACATCGTGCTCTGCCCGGGCGCCGAGTACGGCCCGGCGAAGCGCTGGCCGTATTTCAAGGACCTCGCCGCAAGGCTCGGAACCGCGGTGGTTCTACTAGGCTCCCGGAACGATGAGCAGGCGGCGGCCGGCATTCCGGGGAAGAACCTGGTCGGGAAAACCAGCCTGGACGAGGCGATCCGGCTGATCGCCGGGGCATCGGCGGTGGTGAGCAACGATTCCGGGCTCATGCACGTCGCGGCGGCGCTCGGGCGGCCGCAGGTGGCCCTCTTCGGCTCCTCCAGCCCCGAGCACACGCCGCCCGCCTCGGCGAGAGCGCGCGTGCTGTGGCTCAAGCTGGAATGCAGCCCGTGCTTCGAACGGGAGTGCCCGCTCGGCCATTTTCGTTGTATGAAGGAGATTACCGTCGAGCAAGTGCTCGCTGCCATGGACAAGGCTTGAGCGGAAAAATCTTCCCGACCGCGCAGGATGCGGAGAACGCGTTCTACGAAGCGCTCGAGCGCTGCGACCTCGAGGGCATGATGGCCGTCTGGGCGGAGGACGACGACATCGTGTGCGTGCACCCGGCCGGCGGGCGGCTTTGCGGCCAGGACGAGGTGCGGCAAAGCTGGTCCCGCATCTTCGCCGCCGGGCCGCGCGCCCGCGTGACGATCGAGCAGCAGGTGGCGCTCACCGGCATGATGCTCGCGGTTCACAGCGTGTTCGAGCGCTTCGTCATCCCGCAGGCGAAGCCCGAGCAGCAGCCGGCGCCGATCATCGCGACCAACGTCTATCTGCGCACTGCCGCTGGCTGGCGCATGATCGTGCATCACGCCTCGCCCGCGCCGGCGCAGGCGCAGAACGCACCGCGCGACGCCGGGCCGAAGATCCTGCACTAGATGTTTTCCTCGCCGTGGTGGCTGCCCGGCGGCCATCTGCAGACCATTTACGCATCGCTGCGCCCCCCGCCGCGCGTGCCGCTCGAGCGAAGCCGCTGGCAGACGGCCGACGGCGACTTCGTCGACGTCGATTTCGCCGGCGACGCCAAGGCGCCCCGGCACCTCGCGCTTTTCCATGGCCTCGAGGGCTGCTCCGACAGCCACTACGCGCGCGCCGTCACGGCCCACGCCGTGTCCCGGGGGTGGCGCGTTGCGATCCCGCACTGGCGCGGCTGCTCCGGCGAGCCGAACCTCAGGCCGCGGGCGTACCACTCCGGGGACAGCGAAGAAGTGGATTGGCTGATCGAAAAAATCCAGCCCGACTGCGCCGTCGGCATGTCGCTCGGCGGCAACGCGCTCCTTAAATGGCTGGGCGAGCGCGGCGAGGCGGCAAAGGCGCGAGTTCGACGCGCAGCGGCGGTGTCGGCGCCCATCGACCTACCCGCCGCGGGCGCGGCGCTCGACCGCGGGCTGAACCGCCTCATCTACACGCGCTATTTCCTCGCCACGCTCAAGCCCAAGTCGCTTGCCAAGCTCGAGCGCTTTCCCGGCCTTTACGACGCGGCCCGGGTGCGCGCGGCGCGCCGATTCCGCGACTTCGACAACGCCGTGACCGCGCCGCTGCACGGCTTTCGCGACGCCGACCACTACTGGAGCGAAGCGGCGAGCGGGCCATGGCTCGAGCACATCCGGGTGCCGACGCTCGTCCTCAATGCGCGCAACGACCCGTTCCTCCCGGAGCATGCGCTCGTCGCGGCCGCGCAGAAAGCCGCGCCATGCGTGGTGCTAGAATTTCCGCGCACCGGAGGCCATGCCGGATTCGTGTCCGGCCCGTTCCCGGGCCATCACCGCTGGATTGCGGAGCGCCTTCTCGAGTTCCTCGAACAGTGACCTCGCCCGCAGAGATCTTCCGTGCCTACGACATCCGCGGCGTCGTCGGGCGCACGCTCACCGTTGACCTGACGCGCGAGATCGGGCGCGCGCTCGGCACGCTCGCGCGCGAGCGCGCCGCGCCCACCTTCGCGGTCTGCCGCGACGGACGGCTTTCGGGTCCGGAGTTGTCCAGTGCGCTGATGGAAGGCCTGGCGGCGGCCGGCGCCGACGCGATCGACATCGGCATGGCACCGACGCCCGTCGCCTACTTCGCTGCGCACCACCTCGGCTGCGGCAGCTGCGTCGCGGTGAGCGGCAGCCATAACCCGCCCGAGTACAACGGGCTCAAGATCGTGATCGGCGGCGACGCGCTCTACGGCGAGGGAATCCAGCAAGTAAGGCATCTGATCGAGAAGCAGCAATTCGCCAGCGGGCGCGGTAAGCGCAGCCAGGCCGACGTCCTCGATGCGTACATCGAGCGCATCGCCGGCGACGTCAAGCTCGCGCGCAAGTTCCACGTCGCCATGGATTGCGGCAACGGCGTCGCCGGAATGCTCGCTCCGCGCCTGTACCGGCGGCTGGGATGCGAGGTCATCGAGCTCTACTGTGAAGTCGACGGACGCTTCCCGAACCACCACCCTGACCCGGCACAGCCGAAAAACCTGGTTGATCTGATCAAAGTGCTTAAAGAGAGCGAAGCAGAGCTGGGCCTCGCCTTCGACGGCGACGGCGATCGGCTCGGCGTGGTGACGAAGGACGGCGAAATTATCTACGCCGACCGGCAGCTCATGCTGCTCGCGAAGGACGTGCTCAGCCGCAACCCGGGCGCCGAGATCATCTACGACGTGAAGAGCACGCGCCTTCTGCCGCGCTACATCGAGCGCCACGGCGGCAGGCCGACGATCTGGAAGACCGGGCACTCGCTCATCAAGGCGAAGCTGAAGGAGAGCGGTGCCCTCCTCGCCGGCGAGATGTCGGGGCACACGTTCTTCAGGGAGCGCTGGTACGGCTTTGATGATGCGTTGTATGGCGGCGCCCGCCTGCTGGAAGTGCTGTCCAAAGAAAGAGACGCCAATGCGGTTCTGAAAAGCCTTCCCAACGCCCCTTCCACCCCGGAACTGCACTGGGCACTGGAAGAAGGCGAGCCGCATGCGCTGGTGGCAAAGCTCCAGGCGGCGAAGCCCTTCCCCGGCGCCGAGCGCGTCGTCACCATCGACGGCGTGCGCGTGGAGTATGCTGACGGCTTCGGGCTGGCACGCGCCTCCAACACCACGCCGACCATCGTGATGCGCTTCGAAGGCGACAATCCCGCCGCGCTCGAGCGCATCAAGCGCGATTTCCGCGCGGCGCTCCAGCCGCTGAAGCCCAATGCGCCTCTTCCTTATTAGTGTTCTACTGGCAATGAGCAGCACGACCGCCGGAGCCTGCTCGAAGCTTCTCGATCGAAGCATGGACACCATCCTGGAGAAGCCGCAATCGCTGTGCGACTACGCGGGCAAGGTGGTGCTGGTGGTGAACACGGCGAGTCAGTGCGGCTACACGCCACAGTACGAGGGACTCGAGGCGCTCTACCGCAAGTACCGCGATCGCGGCCTCGTGGTGCTCGGCTTCCCTTCCAACGATTTCGGCGGGCAGGAGCCCGGCTCGAACAAGGACGTCGCCGCGTTCTGCGTCAACCAGTACGCGATCGACTTCCCGATGTTCGCCAAGACCGAGCTTAAGAAAAACCCGTTCTACGCCGATCTCCTGCGCGCGAGCGGCTCGGCGCCGCGCTGGAACTTCCACAAGTACCTGATCGACCGCAGCGGCCAGCAGGTGCTCGCCTTCGACACGCGGGTGGCGCCCGAGGACCCGAGGCTCGTCGGCGCCATCGAAAAGCTCCTGAGCGCCAAGTAGGTCGGTAGCCTTGCCTAGCGCCGGCCCTCCGCCTTCGCGGAACGCTCGAGGAACGCGTTGCCGCGCTCGACCGCGTCGTTGAGCGCGTCGATCGGCGACTTGCGGCCCTGCCAGGTCGACTCGAGCTCCTCGTCAATGATCGTGCGCAGCTTCGGGAACTGCGAAAGGCGCAGGCTCTTCCAGTTCGGCGTGCCGCGCACCATCAGCTGGCGCACCGCAATCTCGCGCCCGGGCTGCGCAACGTAGAACCCCGCCTTGCGCGTGAGCTCGTAGGCGCCGGCGGTGTGCGGCACGAGGCCGGTTTTCTGGTGCCATTCCGCCTGTATCTCCGGCTGCGCGAAGAAGGCCAGGAAGGCGGCAACGCCGGCATAGTCGGCGGCAGGCCTGCCCGCCATGACCCACAGCGCCGCGCCGCTCGGCAGCGTGTGCAGCGGCGCGCCGTCGAAGTCGTCGTAGTAGGGAAATTGCGCGATACCGAGGTCGAACGCCGCGCGCGCGCGCAGCTCGTCGTAATCGGCCGATGACGCCGAGAGCAGCGCGCACTCGCCCGCGAGAAAGCGCGCCTCGGCCTCGCCGAGCTTGCCGTAGTAGGTGAAGTAGCCCGATTTCTGCCAGGTGGCGAGCGTCGATACCCAGCGCACCGCGAGCCGGTTGTTGAACATCAGGCGGTCGGTGGCGAACGCCTGGTTGTGCCACGCGGCCATGTTCTCGAGCAGCGTTGACGCAGGCCACGCCAGGGTCAGCGCGCATTGGCTGCCTGACTCGACCAGCGCGGCAAGCGTCGGCACCATGTCGTACCACGTCGCGGGTGGCTTTGCCGGGTCCAGCATGGCAAGGCGGAACGCGTCGCGGTTGTAGTAAAGCACCGGCGTTGCGCGCCCGATCGGCAGCGCGAGCAGGCGGCCCTCGCCGTCGAGCAGCTCCTCGGGCGGGGCAAGCGCCGGCTCGGCGCGCACCACCGCATGCACCTCGGCCATCACCTGCCACAGCGGCCGCACCACGCCTCTCTGCTCGAGGAGAAAAGCGCCGGCGAGCTCGGACGCCTGCACGATGTGCGGCGCGCGCGCGCCGTAGTTCCTGCTCCCGCGCGCGGTGACCGCCTCCACCGCGGCTTCGTCGTAGGCGCCTTTGTAGATCGGCACGACACGATGCTGCTGGTGCGAGGTGTTGAAGCGCGCGACCAACCGCTCGAACTCCGCGCCGCGCGCGCCGTTCATCGAGTGCCACACACGGATTTCCGCGGCGCCGCACGGCGCCGCGAGCATCACCAGGGTCAACACTGCGATACGCAGCATGCGGCGGCGAGTATATAGTTGAAAGGCCCGTCGGCGTAGCCATGGCCGCCATCCACCAGCGCAGCGCGGCCGAGCTGTCCTCGGCCTATTCGCGCGGCGAGCTCTCGCCGCTCGAGGTCGCGCGCGCAAGCCTCGAGCGCATCGAAGCCTGGGAGCCGCGCATCAACGCCATGTACCGCGTGCATCGCGAGGCGGCGATCGCGCAGGCGCGCGCCTCGGAGTTGCGCTGGCGCAGCCGCCGGCCGCTCTCGCCGATCGACGGCGTGCCCGTCACCATCAAGGAGAACATCTACACGCAAGGCGACACGGCGCCGATCGGCACCCGCGCGAACGCGGACGCGCCCGCGCAAGCGGCCGACGCGCCCGCGGCGGCGCGCGTGCGCGAGGCGGGCTGCGTGATCCTCGGCAAGACGACCATGCCCGACTTCGGCATGCTTTCCTCGGGGCTCTCGAGCCTGCACGGCGTGACGCGCAACCCGTGGCGCCTGGACCGTAATCCGTCGGGCTCGAGCTCGGGGGCTGCCGCCGCGGCGGCCGCCGGCTATGCGCCGCTGCATCTCGGCACCGACATCGGCGGCTCGGTGCGCCTGCCCGCCGCGCACTGCGGCATCTTCGCGCTCAAGCCTTCGCTCGGCCGCGTGCCGGTGAGTACACCCTACATGGGGCGCGTGGCCGGCCCGATGACGCGCACGGTGCACGACGCCGCGCTCCTCATGAGCGTGATCACGCGCCCGGACCCGCGGGACTTCATGAGCCTGCCGGGCGAAGAGCTCGATTTCGAGGACCTCGATGGTCTCGAGCCGAAGCGGCTGCGCATCGGACTGCTTGCGGACATGGGAGTTGGCCTGGAAGTGAATCCTCAGGTGCGCGCAGCGGCCGAAGCTGCGGCGAACGCGCTCGCCGACGCGGGCTGCGCGGTGGAGCGGCTGCGCTCCTTCCTCACCGAAACGATGCTCGACGGCATGTGCCGCTTCTTCGAGGCGCGCTCGTACAACGACCTGATGCAGCTCGCGCCGGGGAAGCGCGCGCAGGTCCTTCCGTTCGTTGCCGAATGGTGCAGCTGGCGCGCGGCCCAGTTCTCGGGGCGCGACGTAATGCAGGCCTATACGGTGGTCATGGAGATGCGTGCAGCGGCCGTAGCCGCGACCCAGCCGTTCGACTTTGTCGTCTCGCCGACATCGCCGATTCTTCCTTACGAGGCCGAGCTACCCGCGCCGGGCAATGACCCGCGAAATGCGCTGCCGCACATCGCCTTCACCGTACCCTACAACATGTCGGAGCAGCCCGCGGCCTCTTTCAACTGGACTTACAGCGAGGATGGGTTGCCAGTTGGCGTGCAGGTGATCGGCAGGCGCTTTGACGACGTCGGGGTCCTCAGGCTCTGCCGCTTGCTCGAAACGCTGCGGCCCGAGCAGCGTCCCTGGCCGCAATAACTACTTTGTGGTGCGTCTTGGTGAAGCGCCGGTAGCGTACGGTCCGGTAGCCGCCTGGGATTCGCCCTTGACTGGTTCGGCCTTCGGCTTTTCGCGCTCCTCCGGCGGAATGTAGCCTTCCGGTCTTCCGGGCGCCGCCTGGGCGCGCGCCGGCAACACGCCGGCCCCCGGATAGCCTGCCGAATCGAGCATCCCGTCATAGGCGCCGCGCTCGAAGCCCGAGTACACGCTCGT
>DATADT010000067.1:0-1561 GCA_036258355.1 Burkholderiales bacterium | reverse complement strand
AGCTGGCGCACGTAGCCGCGCGGCGCGAAGTCGCGCTCGACCATGCGGGGCCAGTAGGCCTTCAGCACGTTGCTGTCGGCGTAGCCGCCGGCGAGGCAATCGGGCATGCGCGCTGCATCGATGCCGGCCTTCTCGCACAGCGCGACCGCCTCGCCGAGCACGGCATGGCCCACGCCGACGATGAGCTGGTTGATCATCTTCGCGGCAAGCCCCGCGCCGAGCGGGCCCATGTGCGTGCAGCGCTGCGAGATGTCGCGCATGAGCGGGGCGAGCCGCTCGAGATCCTCCGCCTCGCCTCCCGCCATGACGGTGAGCGTGCCGGCGGCCGCGGCCGGCGGCCCGCCGGATACGGGTGCGTCCACCCAGCGGCAGCCGGTTGCTTCCCGAAGCCGCGCGGCGTGCGCACGGCATGCGTCGACCGGGATGGTCGAGAAGTCGACGACAAGCTGAGGTGCTTTGAGAACCTGACCGATTCCTTTCCTCCCGAAAACCACCTCTTCGACTGTTTCATTCGTCGGCAGGTTGAGCGCCACGACGTCGGCGCCTTTGACCGCATCGGCGACCGAGCCCACGCTTGAGCGCTCCGGCACGATGTCGTAGCCGCGCACCAGCCAGCCGAGCGAGGCGAGCCTCTTAGTCATCGGTTCGCCCATCAGGCCGACGCCGACGTAACCGAGCGGAAATTTCATGGCTGCTCCATGCTGTAGATGCGTACTGCGTTGTCGTGGAATAGCGTGCGGCGCTCGCGGTCCGCGAAGCCGCGCGTGACGTCCTCGAAGCCTGAGAAAATTTCGTCGAAGCTCGCACACAGGCCGTCCACCGGGAAGTTGCTTGCGAACATCGCGCGGGGCGTGCCGAAAAGCTCGATCGTTGCCAGGATGACCTCGCGCTTGTGCGTCACCCGCCCGAGGCCCGAGATCTTTACCGTCACGTTCGGGCAGGTGGCGAGCCGCGCCATGGCGCTTTTCCATCCAGGGATTTCCTCGTCAAGAGGCAACCCGGTGTGGTTGAGCACGATGCCGGTGTCCGGGAAAGCCCGTGCCAGCCGTGCCGCTTCGTCGAGCTGGCGCCACGGCGCCTGGAGCTCGAAGTGCAGCCCGAGCGGCGCTAGGCGTGCATAGCCTACGCGCCATTTTGTGTCGTCCATCATCCCGGGTTTCGGCTTGTGGCGGATGCCGCGCACAAAGGTTCTCTGCGCGTGTGCATCCAGGACGGCTGCGCAATCGTCGCGATGAAGCCAGGCTTGCGCGATAGCCACAGTGGGGAAGCCCGATTTCTCCCTCACCTTCGATATGAACGTCATTTCCCCTACAGGGTCGCGTGGATCCCATTCGGCCTCGACATAGACGCCGCGCACCACCTGCCAATTTGCGCTGTCGGCGCGGTAATCCTCGACGAGGTAGCGCTTCCTGAGCGCGCCGTAGTCCCCGTAGCGGAAGGGGATCGCCTGCGGATCGCACAGCCAGGGATAGTAGTGCGCCTGCGGGTCCCAGACGTGCAGGTGTGCGTCTGCGACGGGAATCAGAGTGCGGCTTCGGACTGCGGATCGAAGAAGTGCACC
>DATADT010000066.1:0-2885 GCA_036258355.1 Burkholderiales bacterium | reverse complement strand
CGGATGCCGGGGGCCCAGCCGTTGATGGACGTGTCGTTGTAGAACTGCTTGAAGTAGTCCACGGGCCGCTTTTTCATCTTCTTCAGCAACGAGTCGTAATCCTCGTCCGAAGTGCGGCTGCCGAACTGGTCCATGCCGTAGCCGACCCGGTTGGCCAGGAACGGCACCATGGCGCCGAGGTGATGGGTGATGATCTTGAGCTTGGGCAGCTTGTCGAACATCCCCGAGAACACCATGCGCCCCATGAACACGCTGGTCTCGTAGGGCCAGCCGAAGAGCCACCACAGTTCGTATTTTGATTTTTCCTCGGTTCGATAATCCGCGAACTTTGCGGTGCGGGTCGGGTGCACCCAGACGGGCAGGTCGTAGGTCTTCGACATGCGCTCGAAGATCGGGAAGAACTCCGGCTCGTCGAGCGGCCGGCCGTTGACGTTGGTGAAGATCTGGACCCCCTTCGCGCCGAGCTGCGCCACGGCGCGGTCGATTTCCGCGAGCGCCGCCGGCACGTTGTTCATCGGCAGCGAGGCGACGAAGGCGGGAAAGAGGTCCGGGTGCTGGCGCACGATCTCGGCCATGCCGTCGTTCGCCAGGCGCGCAAGCTCCGGGGTTTCATTTTCGTTGCCCAGGAACTCCACGGCCGGCATGGAGAGGGTGAGGATCTGCTTGTACCCCGGCCAGCGCTTCATCATGCGGATGCGGCGCTCGAGGTCCCACAGCACCGGGATGTGCATCCAGCGCTTGAGCTGCGCCGCGAGCGCCGGGTTGCCTTCGGCGATCTTCTTCATGCGCTCGAAGTAGGCGAGCGGAAAGATGTGGGGAAAGATGTCGAGCTTGAGGTTGTTGTCGGTTCGTTTCATGAAACCGGCCCGTCGCGCAAGGCGAAAACCATAACATAGGGAAAATGGCCACCCGCCCTGTTTCGAATTCCCTGCGCGGGGTGCTTTGGATGGCCGGCGCGGTGCTGTCCTTCACCGCCATGGCGGTCGCCGTGCGCGAGCTGCAGCGCCACATCGGCTCGTTCGAGATCGTGTTTCTCCGCAGCGTGGTGATGCTCGCGATCGTCCTGGCAATGGTCCCTCACGCCGGAACTGCCGCGTTGCGGACACGCCGGTTCTCCATGCATTTCTGGAGAAACAGCATCCACTTCTGCGGGCAGGTGCTGTGGGTGTACTCGATCGGTGCGCTCACCCTCGCGACCGTGTTCGCGATCGAGTTCACCATGCCGGTGTGGACTGCCCTCCTCGCCTGGGTTTTTCTCAAGGAGAAGTTCACGTTCCCGCGCCTGGTGATGCTCGCGCTCGGCCTCGCTGGCGTGATGATCATCGTGCGGCCCGGCGGCGGGGCGTTCCATCCAGCGGCAGTCGCGATGATTCTGGGGTCGCTGTGCTACGCGTCATCGTTCATTTTCACGAAGCGCCTCTCGTCCACCGACAGCGCGCTCGCGGTGCTTTTCTGGATGGCGGTGGTGCAGACGCCGATCTCGCTCGCGGCCGCGGTGCCGCAGTGGGTGGCGCCGGTGGCGGCCGACTTGCCGTGGGTCCTTGCGATCGGGATCGGCAGCTTCAGCGCGCACTACTGCATGACGCAGGCGATGAAGCTGGTGGACGCCATGGTTGCCGTGCCGATCGATTTCATCCGGCTGCCGCTGATCGCGGTGGTGGGCGCGGTCGCGTACGGCGAGCCGTTCGATCCCCTGGTACTCGCCGGGGCCGCGATCATCTTCGCGGGCACTTATTACTCGCTCAGCCGCGAGCGCCGCTGAGGGTTACTTAGAGGCGCCCACGGCGGCCCGCGTATTCTTCTGCGAGAGACGCTTGATCAGGCCGTCGATGCCTTCCTGCTTCACCACCGCGTCGAACTCGCTGCGGTAGGTAAGAACGAGGCTCACGCCTTCGACCACGATGTCATAGATCTTCCAGCCGTCGTCGGTCTTGCGCATCGAGTAGTCGAGAAGCACCGGCTTGCCGCCGGCGCGCAGGAACTGGTTGTGCACCGTGACCTCGGTGTCGCTGGGCTTCATCCGCACCGGCATCACCTTCATGGTCTGGCCCTGGTACGCGGTGATCGCGTTGGAGTAGGTGCGCACCAGCATGTTGCGGAACTCGCTCACCAGCTTCTTCTTCTGCTCGGGGCTCGCCTGCGCCCAGCCGCGGCCGACGGCGAGACGCGTCGCCTCCTCGAAGTCGATGTGCGGCAGGACCTTCTCCTCGGCGAGCTTGATCGCCTTCTGCTTGTCGCCGGCGGCGAGCTGCTTGTCGCTCTTGATGGCGTCGAAGACCTCCTGCGTCACCTTCTTGACGAGATCCTCGGGGCCGAGCTCCTGCGCGGCCACCGGCAAAACAAAAATCGCCCAGAGGGCGATTATTTTCAGCGCGCTGCCCAAAGGTAACCTCATGCCGTGGCTCTCTCCTTGTGGTTGGGGTCCTTATCCCCCTTTAGGTTACCCTTGAACATGCCGGGTTCCAGGGAGTGGCGCTCGAGCAGGCGGTAGAACTCCGTGCGGTTGCGCCCGGCAAGGCGTGCGGCTTTTGTCACATTTCCGCCGGTGATCTTGAGGATACGGACCAGGTAATCGCGCTCGAAGGCGCGGCGTGCCTCATCGAGGGGCGTAAGGGCGGTGTCGCCCGCGTCGAGCGCCTGCCGCACGAGGGACTCAGGAATGACCTCGGTCGCGGCGAGGGCAACCGCCTGCTCCACCACGTTGAGAAGCTGCCGGACATTGCCCGGCCATGGCGCGGAGACGAGGAGTTGCATCGCCTCGGGCGAGAAAGCGAGCGGCCCGCGCCGATAACGCGTTGCCAGCCGGGATAGGAATTCATTGGCGAGCAGCGGGATGTCTTCACGCCGCTCTGCGAGCGTCGGGATGTAGAGCTTCACCACGTTCA
>DATADT010000065.1:0-2874 GCA_036258355.1 Burkholderiales bacterium | reverse complement strand
TTCGTGGATGAGCCCGATTGCCCCGGCTGCCTCGCGGTCACGCTGACGCTGCGCCCCGACGGAGCCTATCTGCTGCGCGACCAGCTCGGCGCCTCGGAGTTCTACGACTTCGGGCGCTGGCGCTACGCCGAGGGTACTCTGGTGCTCACGGGCGATCGCGATACGCGCCTCTACCAGCTCAAAGAGCTGCGCAAAGCCCCGCAGGTGGAGCCGCTCCGCGGCCCGTTTCGCATGATCGGCCTCTACGACGGGGCGAGCTTCAAGGAATGCCGCACCGGCCTCGCCTGGGGGCTCGCCGACACTCGCGCCGCGAAGGCATTGAAAGACGAAATAGCGAAAGCGCAAGGAAACCCCGTGCTCGTCGCCCTCGACGCCCAGCTCGACGGCTCGCCGGAGACGCTGCGCGTGTTCCGCCCGGCCGCGGTGCTCGATGCGCGCGGTTGCCCGCGCTAGACTTCATCGCATGGAAAACCAGCGCATCGTCCTCGCGAGCCGCCCCAAGGGATGGGTCACGCCGGAGAATTTCCGGCTCGAAAAATCGGCAATTCCTCCCGTCGGCGAAGGCGAAGTGCTGGTAAAGAACCTCTGGCTTTCCCTCGATCCGTACATGCGCGGGCGCATCAGCGAGGCGAAGAGCTATGTGAAGGGCGTGGATATCGGCGAGGTCATGGTCGGGCAGACCGCAGGGGAAGTCATCGAGTCAAGAAACGCCAACCTCAAGGCGGGAGACCATGTGCTCACGCAGCTCGGCTGGCAGCTGTACGGAGCAACGAAAGAAGCAACCAAGGTCGATGCGTCCCGCGCGCCGCTCAGCTATTACCTCGGTGTTCTCGGCATGCCGGGGATGACCGCGTACTTCGGCCTGAAGGACATCGGGCAACCGAAGCCCGGCGAAACCGTCGTGGTGTCGGCGGCTTCCGGCGCGGTCGGCAGCGTGGTCGGCCAGCTTGCGAAGCTCTGGGGCTGCCGCGCGATCGGCATCGCGGGCGGGCGCGAGAAGTGCGATTACGTGACGCGCGAGCTCGGCTTCGACGCCTGCATCGACTACAAGTCGGCCAATCTGCGAGACGAGCTGAAGGAGGTCGACGTGTACTTCGACAACGTGGGCGGCGAGATGCTCGACATCCTGCTCACGCGCATGAAGCTCTTCGGCCGCATCGTGGTGTGCGGGATGATCGCCGACTACAACGCGACCGAGCCCTACCGGCTGAAGAATCTGCGCGCGGTGCTCGTGAACCGGCTCAAGCTCCAGGGCATGATCGTGTTCGACTGGAAGGAGCGCTACGGCGAGGCGCTGAAGGAGCTCGGCGGCTACTGCGCGGCGGGTAAGCTCAAGACGCGCGAATCGGTGGTCCAAGGGCTGGCGAACGCGCCGCAGGGGCTGGTCTCGCTCCTCAAGGGCGGAAATTTTGGAAAGCAGCTGGTCAAGCTCGCCTGACTACGCGGGCTTCTGGCAGCGCGCCGCGGCGCTGGTCATCGACTGGCTGATCGTCACTGTGATCGCAGTGCCGATCATGGTGCTCGGCTTTGGCATGCGCGAGGTCTCGCTCGACCCGGCGGAGCACTCCTGGGACCTGCTCGGCTTCCTCACGCTCGCCGTCGCGGTGATCGGCTTCTGGCGCTACTGCGGCGCCACGCCGGGCAAGCTGGCTGTCGGGTTGAAGATCGTCGACGCAACGACCGGCGGCCCGCCGCCGCTCGGGCGTCTCGTGCTGCGCTTCTTCGGCTATTTCCTTTCCGCGCTTCCGCTCTACCTCGGCTTCCTGTGGGCGGCGATCGACCGGCGCAAGCAAGGCTGGCACGATAAGATCGCGCGGACCATCGTGATCAATTCTGAGGAATAAAGGAGAGAGGGGTACTAAACGAATGATTGACCTGTACACGTGGCCGACGCCAAACGGGCACAAGATCCACATCATGCTGGAAGAGACCGGCACGCCGTACCGCGTGATCCCGGTCGACATCGGCGCGGGCGATCAGTTCGAGCCCGAGTTCCTCAAGGTCTCCCCGAACAACAAGATGCCGGCGATGGTCGATCCCGACGGCCCGGAGGGCAAGGGCAAGCCCTTCGCGCTCGCCGAGTCGGGCGCGATGCTTTTCTACCTCGCCTCCAAGACCGGCAAGTTCCTGCCGAGCGGGCTGCGCGAGCGCTGGCAGGTGATGCAGTGGGTGATGTTCCAGATGGGCCACATCGGCCCGATGCTCGGCCAGGCGCACCACTTCCTCGGCTACGCGCCGGAAAAGATTCCCTACGCGATGAACCGCTACAAGAACGAGGCGAACCGGCTCTACGGCGTAGTCGACCGTAGATTGCACGAGAGCAAATACATCGCGTGCGACGAGTACACCATCGCCGATATGGCGGTCGTGCCGTGGCTGCGCGCCCCCGAGCGCCAAGGCGTGAACATCGACGAGTACCCGACGCTCAAGCGCTGGCGCGACGCCATCCTCGAGCGCCCCGCGGTCAAGCGCGCGCTGCAGGTGCTTGCCGACCGGCGGCGCACCGAGATGACCTCGGAACAACGCGAGAACCTCTTCGGTGCCGCCCAGTACGCAAGGCGCTAGCCTCGCGGGCAAGGTGGTCTGGATCACCGGCGGCGGCTCGGGGATCGGGCTCGCCGGCGGCATTGAGCTCGCCCGCGCGGGCGCGCATGTGGTCATCTCTGGAAGAAGTCGTGAAACATTGCTTTCGAGCGAAAAGCAAATCAAGGCCGCCGGAAGCGGCGAGGCGATTGCGCTCGATGTCTCGGACCAGAAGGAAGTCGCGCGCGCCGCGCAGGCGATCCTCAAGCGCCACGGCCGCATCGACATCCTGGTGAACAGCGCCGGCATCAACGTGCCCAAGCGGCACTTCAGGAACGTCTCGGTCGAGGG
>DATADT010000064.1:0-2895 GCA_036258355.1 Burkholderiales bacterium | reverse complement strand
AAGCTGAATGCCCAGCTGAGCGCCATGCCCTTGACGATGTGGCGCAGCTTGTAGTGGCCGAGCTCGTGCGCGAGCACCGCCTCGACCTCGGCGGGCCGCAGGCGCGACACCAGCGTATCGAAGAGCACGATGCGCTTCGCGGCGCCGAACCCGGCGAAGAACGCGTTGCCGTGCGACGAGCGCTTCGAGCCGTCCATGACGTAGAGGCCGCGCGAGCGGAAGCCGGTGCGGCTCAAGAGCTCCTCGATGCGCCCGGCGAGCGCGGGGTCCTCGAGCCGCGAGAACTTGTTGAAGAGCGGCATCACCACCGCGGGGTAGATCATCTGGAGGAACAGCGAGTACGCGACCAGCACGAGCCAGACGTAGAGCCACCACAGCGACCCGGCGGCGAGCGCGAGCCACAGCACGACCAGCAGCAGTGGCACGCCGAGCACCGCGCCGACCGCAAGGCCCTTCGCCAGGTCGCTGACGAAGAGCTTCCACGTCATGCGGTTGAAGCCAAAGCGCTCCTCGATGACGAAGACCCGGTACAGGGTGAACGGCAAGCCGAGCGCGCCCTTGATCAGCAGCAGGGACAAGATGAGCGCGGTGCCGTGCCAGATCGATTCCGCCGGCAGAACGCGCTGCCACAGGTCGGACAGCCACTGCAGAGCGCCGCCCAGCGTAAGCGCTAGGAGAATGAGCGCGTCAACCAGCGTATCGACGATGCCGAGGCGCGCTTTCGCCACGGTGTAATCGGCGGCCTTCTGGTGCGCCGTGAGCGGGATCGAGTCGGCGAACATCCCGGGCACCGCTTCGCGATGCGCGCGCACGTGGCGGATCTGGCGCAGCGCGAGCCATAGCCTCGCTGCCGTCGCCAATGCGACGGCAGCGAGGAATACCCAGGTAAAGGCGACATACATGCCGTGAGAGAATAAGCTATGGCGGCGGACGCGAACAACCTTATCTGGATCGACATGGAAATGACCGGGCTGCAGCCCGAGGCCGACCGCGTCATCGAAATCGCGATGCTCGTCACCGATCCCCAGCTGAACGTGGTCGCGACCGGTCCGGCGCTCGTCGTGCACCAGCCCGACGAGTTGCTGGAAGCCATGGACACGTGGAACAAGAGCACGCACGCGAAAACCGGGCTCATCGAGCGCGTACGCGCGTCGAGCCTGAGCGAGGCGGACGTCGAGCGCCAGGCGCTCGAGTTCCTCGCGGCGCACGTGCCGGCGAGCGTCTCGCCGATGTGCGGCAACTCGATCTGCCAGGACCGCCGCTTCCTCGCGCGCTGGATGCCGCGGCTCGAGGCGTACTTCCACTACCGCAACCTCGATGTCTCGACGCTGAAGGAGCTGGTGCGACGCTGGAAGCCCGAGCTGAAAGCGTTCTCGAAAGAAGGCAAGCACGAGGCGCTTGCAGATATCCTCGAATCGATCGAGGAACTGAAGTTTTATCGTAAGACCGTAATGACCATCTGACGGGCTCAGCGCCCGGTCATTCGACTTCGACGATCACCTCGATCTCTACCGGGATGCCCATCGGCAGCGATCCCATGCCGACCGCGGAGCGGGCGTGCTTTCCCTTCTCGCCGAGGACCTGGACGAAGAGATCCGAGCAGCCGTTGATCACCTTCGGATGGTCCTCGAAATCCGGCGCGGCGTTCACCATGCCGAGGACTTTGACCACGCGCTTCACCTTGTCGAGGCTGCCGAGCTCCTGCCGCATGACGGCGAGGAGATCGAGGCCCACCGTGCGCGCGTGCTGGTACGCCTGCTCGACTGTGTAGTCGCGCCCCACCTTGCCCTTCGGGCGCCGGCCGTCCGGGCCCGGCCGCGGGCCCTTGCCGGCGAGATAGAGGAGGTTTCCGGTGCGCACCGCGTTGACGTAGTTCGCGACCGGGGCCGACACGGCGCCGAGATCGATGTTCAGCTCCTTGAGGCGCTTTTCGGCGCTCACGCTAGCGGCCCGGGTTCGTGTCCGGCGGGTAGGGCGAAGTGCGTGCGTCGGACCGCGGAGTCTGCTCGATGCGGCGTGCGTCGTCGCCGAGCGAAGGTAGGCCGCCGGCGTCCTGCTCGGCCGGACCGAACCTGATTCGTGGCCGGGACGAGAACTCCGGGTCTTCGAGCTTCAGGTTGGGGTTCTTGCCCGGTTCCGCCTGCGGCTGTTGCTGCGGCTGCCCGCCGGGCGCTGGCGCAGGAGCCTGCGCTGTAGCCGGTCCCGCGGAGATGAACGCAAAAGCGACGAGCAGGGCGAGAGCCACCTTCATACCTGCAGGACTTTGCCGGGGTTCATGAGGTTTTCCGGATCGAGGAGCTGCTTGATGCCGCGCATGATCGAGATCACGTCCTCGCCCAGCTCCTTGCGCAGGTAGGGCTGCTTGCCGATGCCGATGCCGTGCTCGCCGGTGCAGGTGCCTTCCATCGCGAGCGCGCGCTCGACGACGCGCACATTGATCGCCTTCGCTTCCTCGATTTCCTTCGGCTTCCTGGGATCGATCAGGATGACGAGATGGAAGTTGCCATCGCCCACATGGCCGAAGAGCGGGATGGGCAGCGAGGCGCGCTCGATGTCCTTGGCGGTTTCGGTCACGCATTCGGCGAGGCGCGAGATCGGCACGCAGACGTCGGTAGAAAGCGCGCGCGACCCCGGCTTGAGCTGCAGGCAGGCGAAGTAGGCGTTGTGCCGCGCTTCCCAGAGCTTGGAACGCTCCTCCTGCTTCGTCGCCCACTGGAAGTCGAGCCCGCCGTGCTCGCGCGCGATGTCCTGCACCGCTTTCGCCTGCTCGACGACCGCCGCGGCGCTGCCGTGAAATTCGAGAAAGAGCGTGGGCGCTTCCCGATAGGTCGTCTTGTTATGCCGGTTGAGGGCCGCCATGGTGGTCGCGCAGAGAAGCTCGCTGCGCGCGATCGG
>DATADT010000063.1:0-9192 GCA_036258355.1 Burkholderiales bacterium | reverse complement strand
CGCGAGGCGCCGTAGACGCGCATCACGGCCGCCTCGCGCCGGCGCTCGTCCTCGGTGGCGACGAGCGCCGAGTACAGCACGAGCAGCCCGGCCGCGAGCGCGAACAGGAACACGAACTGGACCGCGTTGACCAGCTGGTCGATCACGTCCTGCGCCTGGCGCACCGCCGCGGCGGCGTCGATCACGGTTACGTTGGGGAAGCGCTCCGCGAGCTCGGTCACGACCGGCTGAGCCTCCGGCTCGAGGCGGAACGCGCTGATGAAGCTCGTCGGAAACCCTTCGAGCAGCGCCGGCGGTGTAACGACGAAGAAATTCACCTTCATCGAGTCCCAGCGGAGCTTGCGCAGCGAAGTGATGCGCCCGGTGAATGTCTGCGAGCCGACCGACCAAGCAAGCTCGTCGCCGAGCTTCCAGCCCAGGCGCTCGGCGATGCCGCTCTCGACCGAGAGCGCCTTTTCGTCCGGGCGAAACCACGAGCCGGCGACGATCTGGTTGTGGCCCGGAAGCTCGCTCATGTAAGAAAGGTTGAACTCCCGCTCCACCAGGCGCTTGGCGCGCTCCTCGCTGTAGTCGGCCTCGCTCACCGGCTTGCCGTTCACCGCGATGAGCCGGCCGCGCACCATCGGGTAGAGGTCGGGAACCGGGATGCGGTGCGCGTCGAAGAACGCCTGCAGCGGCTCGAGCTGCTCGGGCTGCACGCCGATCAGGAAGCGGTTCGGCGCGTCGGGCGGGGCGCTGCGGCGCCACGCATCGACCAGGTCGTTGCGGGTGAAGGTGAGCAGCAGCACCGCGGTCAGGCCAAGTGCGAGGGCTGCGATCTGTACCGCGTTGCCGCGCGCGTGGCGCCTGAGGTTCGCGAGGCCGTAGCGCAGCGTCGAGTGCGCGACCCGGGAAATGAATTTCTGGTGCGTCAGGAATCGAACCACCGCCCACGCAACCAGGAAGAAGGCCGCCACGGCGGCGGCGAAGCCGCCCACCACGGTAAGGCCGAGCTTGAGGTCGCCCGCCTGCCACACGAGGAGAGCGCCAAGCGACGCCAGTCCCGCGGCGTACGCAGCCAGCGTGCCGCCCTTGGGCGCGCCCGATTCCCTCCGGATCACGCGCACCGCCGGCACGTTCTTGAGCTGCACGAGCGGCGGCAGCGCGAAACCCAGAAGCAGCACGAGCCCGACGAGGAAGCCCTGCACCGCGGGCGCGAGGCGCGGCGGCGGCAGCTCCGAGCGCACCACCTCCGCCACCGCGGCCCCGATCGCCTCCTGGGCGACGAAGCCCATCGCGCAGCCTGCTGCGCACGCGGCGAGCCCGATCGCCAGGAATTCCACCGTGTAGAGGCGAAGAAGTTGCGCCTGCGTCGCTCCGAGGCAGCGCATCACCGCGCAGCCGTCGAGGTGGCGCTCGACGAAGCGCCGCGTGCCGAGCGCGACCGCGACCCCGGCGAGGATCGCGGCGAGAAGCGCCGTCAGGCCGAGGAAGCGCTGCGCCCGGTCCACCGCAGAGCGCACCTCGGGCCGGCCGGTCTCCAGGTTGTCGACCCGCTGCCCCCGCTCGAGCTTGATGGATTTTTCCAGTGATTTGATTTTTTCAGGGGCTCCTGCGGCGTAGAGGTAGTACCACACCCGGCTGCCGGTCTGGATGAGCGCCGTGGACGGCACGTCGGCAATGTTCATCATGAGGCGCGGCGCGATGTTGAAGAAGCCCGTGGTGCGCTCCGGCTCGAGCGTGAGCACGGCAGCCACCTCGAACTCGGCGCGGCCGAGGCGGATGCGCGAGCCGGCCGGCGCGCCGAGCGCGGTGACGAGCCGCTCCTCGAGCCAGACGGTTCCGCGCGCCGGGCTGCGCGCGGCCGGCGCATCCGGCATTCCGGGCGCGGGCGCGACGCGCAGCCGCCCGCGCAGGGGATAGTTTTCCGAAACCGCTTTTACGCCCGAGAGATGGCTCTCTTTCCCGGAAGCCATGCTGATGAAGTTAATGGCCTCGGCGCGCTGCAGTCCGGCGCGGTCGATCGCCTCCGCCGTGCTGCGCGCCCAGGGATGGTCCGCGCGCAGCACGAGATCCGCGCCGAGCAGCTGGTGCGCGTCGCGCGCGAGGCCCTGGCCGACGCGGTCGGCGAAGAACGCGACGCTGGTAATCGCGGCGACCGCGATGGTCAAGGCCATCGCCAGCACGCGAAGCTCGCCCGCGCGCCAGTCGCGCACGAGCATCCTGAGCGACTGCGTCATGCCACGATCCTCCCGGCGGCCAGGCGCACGATGCGGCTGCAGCGTGCGGCAAGGCTTTCATCGTGCGTCACCATGACGAGCGTGGTGCCGTACTCGCGGTTCATCTCGAAAAGCAGCTTGATCACCTCGGCGCCGGAGTCGGCGTCGAGGCTGCCGGTCGGCTCGTCGGCAAGGAGGAGCTTCGGCCGCACCACGAACGCGCGCGCCAGCGCCACTCTCTGCTGCTCGCCTCCGGACAGGTGCTTCGGATAGTGGTGCAGGCGCTCGCCCAGGCCGACGCGGACAAGCATGTCTTTTGCTCTGGATTCCGCCGCGGCGTCATTGCCCAGCTCGAGAGGCAACATGACGTTCTCGAGGGCGGTGAGCGAAGGGAGGAGCTGGAACGACTGGAACACGAAGCCGACCGTGCGCCCGCGCAGCTCCGCCCGCATGTCTTCGTCCATGGAGAAGATGTCCTGGCCGTCGAGCTCGACCGTTCCGCTCGTCGGCGTGTCCAGCCCGGCGAGAATCGCGAGCAGCGTCGACTTGCCCGAGCCCGAGGCGCCCACCACGGCGACCGCCTCGCCGCGCGTGACCGCGAGATCGATCTCGCGCAGAATAGCGAGGTCCGCTTCACCGCTCTTCACGGTCTTGCCGATCCCTCGCGCCATCACCACGCTGCGGTTCGTCGCCATGCTGCTGTTCGTCGTCCTTCTGGCGGCTCCGGTTGCGGCAGCGGAAAAGTCCATCTTGGTGGTCGGTGACAGCCTGTCGGCGGCTTACGGCCTTCCGCGCGACCGCGGCTGGGTGGCGCTGCTCGAAGAGCGCCTAAAGCGCGAGCATCCCGATTATATCGTCGTGAACGCCAGCATCTCAGGCGACACGAGCGGCGGCGGGCGCGCGCGCTTGAAGGCGCTGCTCGAGCGGCATCGGCCGGCGGTGATGATCCTCGCGCTCGGCGGCAACGACGGCCTGCGCGGCTTGCCGCCGGCGCAGATCCGCGCCAACTTGTCCGCGATGATCCAGGACGCCCAGGCGCAGGGCGCGCGCGTGCTGCTCCTCGGCGTGAAGATGCCGCCCAACTACGGCGAGGACTATACGAAGGGCTTCGAGGCGATATTCCGCGACGTCGCCAAGACGCATCGCACCGCGCTGGTTCCCTTCCTGCTAGAAGACTTCGCCGAGAAGCCGGAGTTCTTCCAGCCCGACCGCATCCACCCGACCGAGGCGGCGCAGCCGCTCATGCTCGAGCGGGTCTGGCCGGCCCTGAAACCGCTGCTGAAATGAATTTCAGCGCACCGTCAGCCCGGCTTTCCCGGCCGACAGCCGCCCGATCACTCGCGCCTGGGCAAAGCCTTCATTCCTGAAAATGCGCAACACGTTCTCTTGGACTTCCGGCGCGCAAGCCACGAGCAGCCCGCCGCTCGTCTGCGGGTCGGTCAGGAGCTTGCGTTTCCATTCTTCGCCGGAAAACTGCACTTCGTGCCCGTAGCCCTTCCAGTTGCGGTCGGACGCACCGGTGGCGACGCCCTGCTTTACCCAGTCGAGCGCCTCGCCGATGACCGGAATGGAAGAAAAATCGACTTCGGCGGAGAGGCGCGACCCACGGCAGATTTCGAGCAGGTGTCCGGCGAGGCCGAAGCCGGTGACATCCGTGAGCGCGTGCACCTCCGGCATGGCGGCAAGCGCTTCGCCCGGCGTGTTGAGCTTCGTGGTCCACTCGACCATTTGCGCGTAGCCCGCAGCCGAGAGCTTTCCCTTCTTGAGCGCGGCGGAGAGGATGCCGATGCCGAGCGGCTTGCCGAGAATCAGGACATCGCCGGTTTGTCCGGAGCTATTCCTCTTTACGCGCTCGGGATGCACAAGCCCGAGCGCGACCAGGCCGTAGATCGGCTCCAGCGTATCGATCGAGTGTCCGCCGGCGATCGGAATGCCGGCGGCCGCGCACACCGACTCGCCGCCCTCGAGCACCTTGCGGATCACGCTGACCGGCAGCTTTTCGAGCGGCATCCCAACCAGCGCGAGCGCCATGATGGGTCGCGCCCCCATCGCGTACACATCCGAGATGGCGTTGGTCGCCGCGATGCGCCCGAAATCGTACGGATCGTCGACCACCGGAGTGAAGAAATCGGTCGTCGCGACGAGCGCCTGCGAATCGTTCAGCCTGTAGACCGCGGCGTCGTCCGCGGTCTCCGTTCCGACAAGCAACTCGGCGAAGACGCTTCCCTTAGGTGCCGCCGCGAGGATTTCGGTCAATACCGCGGGCGCGATCTTGCAGCCGCAGCCACCGCCGTGGCTGAACTCGGTGAGGCGGATTTTTTCGGGCGCGTTCATAGATAAGAAGCCGGTAACCTGAGGCGTAGAATTTAAGCATGAATTTCAGACGGTTTGACGCGATCATCGACGTTCGCTCGCCGGCCGAGTACGCCGAGGATCACATTCCGGGCGCAATCTCGGCCCCGGTGCTCGACGACGCGCAGCGCGCCGAGGTCGGCACCCGCTACAAGCGGGAGTCCGCCTTCGAAGCGAAGAAGGTCGGCGCCGCGTTGATCGCCAAGAACGTCGCGCGCCATATCGAGCAGTTCAAGGATAGGCCGAAATCGTGGCATCCCCTGGTCTACTGCTGGCGCGGCGGCAAGCGCTCGGCCGCGATGGCGCACGTCATGCGCGAGATCGGCTGGGACGCCGAGACGCTCGAAGGCGGCTACAAGGCGTACCGGAGACTCGTGGTTTCGCAATTGCGGACTCTCCCTTCGGGGCTGGACTTCATTGTGATCCATGGCCCTACGGGGAGCGGCAAGAGCCGCCTGCTCGGCGCGTTGAAGCGCGCCGGCGCCCAGGTGCTCGACCTGGAGGAGCTCGCCGCGCACCGCGGCTCGGTGCTCGGCAACCTGCCCGACCGCCCGCAGCCCACGCAGAAAATGTTCGAGAGCCTGCTGCTCCAGCAGCTTTCGAACCTGCAACCGCAAGAACCGGTTTACGTGGAAGGCGAATCGAAGAAGATCGGCGAGCTCCAGGTGCCCGAGGCGCTCATGACCCGCATGCGTGCCTCGCCGTGCGTAGTCCTGGAAACCGACGTGGCGACGCGCCTGGACCTGCTGCTGGACGAGTACCGGCATTTCCTGGCCGACCGCGCCGCGCTCGACAAGCAGCTCGATTGCCTGGTCGCGCTGCACGGGCGCGACGAGATCGCCGCGTGGAAATCCCTCGCCGCCCGGGGTGCCTGGCGAGATCTGGTCGCGCGCCTGCTGATCGAGCACTACGACCCCGCCTACCGGCGCTCTTCCGCGCGCAACTTCGCCCAGCTCCCCCAGGCCACGCCCGTCCGCATCGCCCGCGCCGACGACGCCGCCTTCGCCGCCGCCGCGCGATCACTCCTTGACCACACCCGCGTCACCGCCTAGCGGCTCCGACAACGTCGTGCTCTATGACGGGGTATGCAAGCTCTGCACGGGATGGGTCGCGTTCGTGTTGCGCCACGAGCAAGGTCAGGCGCTTCGGTTTGCAGCGCTGCAGTCGCCGGCGGGGATGCGCCTGATGCAGCAGTCCGGCATTGATCCGACCCAGATGAAGACGTTCGTCGTCATCGCCGACGGGAGAGCCTACGTAAGGTCTGACGCCGCGATTCGCGTTGCGCGCTTTCTTCGCGGCGCGTGGAAGTTGCTGGGCGTGGTCAGGATCGTCCCGCGGCCGATTCGCGACTACGCGTACGACATCATCGCACGCAACAGGTATCGCTGGTTCGGGCGCCACAATGCCTGCGTCGTGCCCACGCCGGAACTGCGACAGCGTTTCATCGATGAATTAGAAACTAGTTCAGACCTGCGAGAACCTTGATGTGCTGTACGGCGCTGCGGCCGAGCGCCGAGAGGGCGTAGCCGCCCTCGAGCATCGAGACCATGCGGCCTTTGGCGTAGCGGTCGGCCACGGCTTTAACCTGCTCGGTGACCCAGGCATAGTCGCCGTCGGTGAAGCGCAGCATCGCCATGTCGTCCTCGATGTGCGCGTCGAACCCGGCCGAGAAAAGAACGAGCTCGGGCCTGAAGTCGCTCAGCGCGGGCAGCCATTCTTCGAGCACGGCTTTCTTCAGCTCCTTGGAGCCCGACCCGGCGGCGAGCGGGACGTTGCGCATGTTGGGCGCCGGGCTGTCCGTGCCGCTGTACGGATAGAAGGGATGCTGGAAGATCGACGCCATCAGCACCTGCTCGTCGCCCTCGAAGATGTCCTCGGTGCCGTTGCCGTGGTGCACGTCGAAGTCGATGATCGCCACGCGCTCCAGGCCGTGCGCGTGGATCGCGTGGCGCGCGGCGACCGCGACGTTGTTGAAGATGCAGAACCCCATCGGCCGTGCGCGGCATGCGTGATGGCCCGGCGGGCGGACGGCACAGAATACGGTTTTGACTTTATTCTGAAGTACTAAATCAACAGCCAAGACAGCGGCCCCCGCGGCGCGCAGCGCGGCCTGGAGGCTGAACGGGTTCATCGCCGTATCGGGATCGAGATGCACTGTGCCCGAGCTCGGCGCGAACTCGCGGATCGCCTGCACGTACTCGGGCGGATGCACGCGGGCGAGCTGCTCGTCACTCGCGAGCGGGGCTTCGTAGCGCGCGAGATACTGGCCGAGGCCGGAAGCGATGAGCTGGTCCTCGATCGCCGAGAGGCGCGCCGGGCGCTCGGGATGGTGCGCGCCCATCTCGTGCTTCAGGCAATCCAGATGTGTGACAAATGCGGCAGGCATGCAGATTTCCATCTTAACGCATCGAGTACAATCGCCGCATGCTCCTCAAGGCCGAGTTTCAGCAGCCGGCTGTCGCGGCATCGCCGATCGACCGTGTAGTCGGCGCTGCGAGCAACATCATCCTCGGCAAGGAGGCCAAGGTCCGCCTCGCGCTCGCGTGCCTGCTCGCGCGCGGCCACCTGTTGATCGAGGACCTGCCGGGCGTCGGCAAGACGACCCTCGCGCACGTGCTCGCCGAGGCGCTCGGCCTGCACTTCCAGCGCATCCAGTTCACGGCCGACATGCTGCCCGCCGACATCCTCGGCGTGTCGATCTATGAGCGGGATTCGGGCGGCTTCAAGTTCCACCCCGGCCCGATCTTCTCCCACGTGATCCTGGCCGACGAGGTAAACCGCGCCACGCCGAAAACGCAGTCGGCACTTCTCGAAGCGATGGAGGAGCACCAGGTCACCGCCGAAGGCGAGACGCGCAAGCTCCCGGTGCCCTTCTTCGTCATCGCCACGCAGAACCCGTCGGAGCAGGTCGGCACCTTTCCGTTGCCCGAGTCGCAGCTCGACCGCTTCATGATGAGGATCGAGCTCGGCTACCCCGACCGCGACGCCGAGCGCGCGCTGCTCTCGGGCGCCGATCGGCGCGATCTCCTCGAGAAGCTCGATCCGTGCATGACGCCGGCGGAGCTGATGGAGCTGCAGGCGGGTGTACAGCGCATCCACGTCGCGCCCGCGCTGCTCGATTACGTGCAGGCGATCGTCGAGTACACGCGGCGCTCGCCGGAGTACCTCACGGGCCTTTCGCCGCGCGCCGCGCTGGCGCTGGTGCATTCGGCGAAGGCCTGGGCGCTGCTCGAGGGCCGCGACAAGGTGATCCCCGAGGATGTACAGGCGGTCGTGCCCGGCGTCGCGGCCCACCGCCTGCGCCCGGCGCACGACCCCGGACGCCGTGTCGACGTCGGCGCGCAGCTGCTCGCCGCCGTTCCCATCCCCTGAGCGGGGCAGGGGTCCCCGCGCTCCCATTCCTGTAGACACACTTCATCCGGCCCCGGAAGAGCCGCAGAAGCGGCTGGTTTCCGTTCCGGCTTGGGCCACCGGCGTGCTCGTGGTCTCGGCGCTTCTTTTCGCGCTCGGGTACTGGACGTACAGCCAGGTGGAGCGCTCGCTCCGCGAGATCCGCGCCAACACGCTGCAGAGCCTGCTCGACTCCGGCGTCAACGCGCTGCGCGTCTGGATCAACGAGGAGATGGCCGACGCGCAGCGCCTTGCGCGCGAGGCGCGCGTACGCGAGAGCATCGCCGCGCTCGGCCGCAACCCCGGCTGCTCGGGCGCCTCGCGCGAGCGCCTCGAGGAAGTCATGCGGCCGCTGCTGCGTGATACGGGCGACGCGACGTTCAACATCGTGGCGCGCGGCGGGCGGCTCCTCGCGACGCGATTCCCCGAATACTGCGGCCGGGACGTGAGCGCGGCTTTCCTCGCCGAGCTCGAGCCGGTGTTCGAAGGCAAGCCGCGCTTCGTGCGGCCGTTCCGCGACGCCGAGCGCATCGCCAATCCGCCGGAGCGCCTGCGCCCCGGGCCGCCGTTTGCCTGGGTGTACGCGCCGGTGCACGAGGGCGGCAAAGTGATCGCCGCGCTCGGAATCGCGCAACCGGTCGACGCGGTGTTCGGCTCGATCCTCGCCTCCGCGCGGCCCGGTCCGAACGGAGAGGCGTTCGTGTTCGACCGCAACGCAAGCATGCTGACGGCCGACAGGTTCGGCGAGACCGCGCCGCTTGGCCGTAAGCCCGAGGGCGTGGCGCTCGATGCCTACGAGAGCCACCGTGGCGTCGAGGCGATCGGCGCATGGCGCTGGCTGCCGGAGCATGCGATGGGCATCGCGATCGAAATCGAGGCGGCGGAGGCCTACGTGCCGCTGCGCTACCTCAACATTGCCTTCGGCGTAGTGTTCGGCGCGCTCGTCGTCGCCGTGCTCGCCGCGGCGGCGAGCACGCTTTCGGTGGTGCGGCTGCGCAGCGAGCTGGGCGGCTCGCGAAAGCTCGGCGCCTACGTGCTGAAGAAAGTCATCGGCGAGGGCGGGATGGCGACCGTCTACCTCGCGCGCCACGATCTCCTCCGGCGGCCCGCGGCGGTGAAGCTCCTCAAACCGGCGCGGGCCACCGACGAGATGATCGCGCGCTTCGAGCGCGAGGTGCAGATGGCTTCCAGCCTCTCGCACCCGAACACGGTCGAGATCTTCGACTTCGGTCGCACGCGCGACGGTCTGTTC
>DATADT010000062.1:0-1674 GCA_036258355.1 Burkholderiales bacterium | reverse complement strand
GCCACGCCGGGAACCGACTTGAGCGCCTTCTCGACGCGCCGCACGCACGAGGCGCAGGTCATGCCCTCTATCGGCAGCTTGATCAGGTTCGAGGTTTGCATGGAGCGAAGTGTGAACTCTACTGCCATGGGAGGGTCAAGGTCGCTTGACCCTCCTACCGTGAAGCTAGAGCGCTACCGGGCGGTCGGGAAGCTCGTTGCGGTCGGCGGCCCGGCGCGGGAAATGGCGCGCCAACAGGCGGGACGCCGCCTCGATGCCGCGCACGACCGCCGCGCCGTAGTCGCCGCTCCGCAAGGACGTTTCCATCTCCCGACAGATCGCTTCCCACTCCGACGCATCGACCTTGGCGGCTACGCCGCGGTCGGCGACGATCTCGATGTCGCGGTCGGCGAGCAGCAGGTACATCAGCACGCCGTTTCTGTGGTCGGTGTCCCAGAGCCGCAGATGCGAGAACACCTCGATCGCGCGCTCGCGCGCCGATTCGCCGGCGAGGAGCGCCGAGGTGTCGAGGGCTGGCTCGACCGCGAAGCGCACTTCACCGCTATGCTCGCGCTCGCTCGCGGCAATGGCCTGCTCGATTGCTGCCATGGCGGAGGCCGGAAAGGCGCGGCTGACCGCGCCGGGAAGCATCAGCAGATGGCGCGCGATGCGGCGAAAGTTCATCACCATCGGCCCGAGGCTCCGCCGCCGCCGAAAGAGCCTCCGCCGCCCCTGAAACCTCCTCCACCCAATCCGCCACCGCCGCGCGGAAATCCGACACCGCCTCCCGGGAAGCCGCCGCCGCCGTAGTAGCGCCGGCCTCCGCCACCACCAAGCGTGAAGATGAACGCGACCACGCCCGCAAGGATGGCAATCGCGACTGCGCCCGCGAGCATCCAGGCAAGGAACGCGACCACGCCGCCAGTTGCGGCGGCGCCGAGGAAGCGGCCGAAGATCGCGCGCAGGATCGAGCCGCCGACGAGTGCCACGATGAGGAGCACCGGCAAAAGCTGCATCAGGCCGCCCTCGGCCGCGGGCGAGCTGCGGGCCGGCTCGGGCAGGGGTTCGCCGTCGATCAGCCGCATCATTCGGTCGAGCGCGGCGTTGATGCCGCCGTAGAAGTCGCCTTCGCGAAAGCGCGGAACGATGATCTCGCGGATGATCCGGCTCGCGGTTGCGTCGTTCAGCACGCCTTCGAGCCCGTAGCCGACTTCGATCCGCACCGCGCGGTCGTCCTTGGCGACCACCAGGATGGCGCCGTCATCGACTTTCTTCCTGCCGATCTTCCACTGCTCGCCCACGCGTAGGGCGTACTGCTCGATCGCTTCGGGCGCGGTGGTGGGAACCATCAGGACCGCGAGCTGGGTACCCTTGCGCGCCTCGAATTCCTGCAGCATGCGCTCGAGCCCCGCCTGCTGCTCGCGGGTCAGAGTCCCGGTGAGGTCGGTGACGCGCGCGGTAAGCGGCGGAACCGCAACCTGCGCCCACGCCGCGACCGCGATGAAGAATAGAACTGCGGCGCGAATCACTTACGTCTGAATCACTTACTTTTTTTGACCGAAATCCACCTTGGGTGCAGTGGAAATTGCGCGCTCGTTGTCGACGGTGAAGTTCGGCTTGGTCTTGAAGCCGAACACTATCGCCGTCAGATTCGACGGGAAGGAGCGCACGGTGACGTTGTAGTCCTGCACCGAC
>DATADT010000061.1:0-1731 GCA_036258355.1 Burkholderiales bacterium | reverse complement strand
GAGCTCATCACCTCGCGCGCGCCGATCCGCACGCTCAAGGACACCGCGGCGAAGAACGGCACGCGCTTCCTGCGCGAGGCCGCGCTCGAGGCGGTGCGGCGCGGCCAGACTACGCTCGAGGAGATCAACCGTGTCACTTTTGTGGCCTGAGCGCCTCACCGTCGCGCTCGAGCCGCTGCCGCCCGAGGAGCCGCAGCCCTGGCAAGGCGCGCTCGAGGACTTGGCGCGCCGGATCGCGGCGATCGCCAAGCGGGTCGACGTCACGGTGGTGCTTTCGAACCACTTCGTCCGCTACGCGGTGCTGCCGGAGCGCGATGGCGCCGCGAGTTCGGAGGAGGAGCTCGCGCTCGCGCGCTTCCATCTCACGAAGATCCACGGCGAGCGCGTGAAGGGATGGGAAGTGCGCGTCTCCGAGCGGCTTGCCTGTGCAATCGACGCAGAGCTCCTGGAAGGCATCAAGGATTGTTTTTCAAAAACCAAAAAACCACGGCTAGTTTCCGTGCAGCCGCGCCTTATGACCGCGTATAACGCCGCGCGCGGCCGCATTCCGCGCGAGGGCGCGTGGCTCGTGCTCGCGGAGCGCGACCGTACCTGCCTCGCCCGCATCGCGACGAAGGGTTGGGCTTCGGTGCACAACGGCAGGGAGGTCGACGTCGACGAGCTCCTCGAGCGGGAGCGCAGCCGCGCAAGCGGCGAGCCCTTGCCGGCGCTCGTGCTGAAGCTATGAGCCGCAAGCCGCTCCAGCTCGACTTCGTGGTTCCGCGCCGCCGCGGCCGGCTTGCCGGCTGGGTCGTGCTTTCGATATCGCTCGCGCTCGCGCTTGGCGTGGTGGCGGAGTACCAAAGGGTCCGGCAGCGGCTGTTCGAGCTCGCCGCCGCCGAGGCGCTGCTGGGCGGTGCGCGGCCGACGCGCGCGATCCCGCGCGAGCGCCTCGACGCCGAGATGAAGAGCGCGCAGGCGGCGGTGCGCCAGCTCACGCTGCCCTGGGCGCAGCTCATCGACTCGCTGGAGCAGGCGGCGACCAGCGAAGTGGCGGTGCTCCACATCCAGCCCGACGCGCAGAACCGCGTGCTGCGCGTGAGCGCCGAGGCGCGCCGCGAGGGGCCGATGCTCGAGTACCTGCGTCGCCTCGAAGGCACCGGCAGCTTTGCCGAAGTCCACCTGGTGAGCCACCAGGTGCGCGAGCAAGAGACCGGGCGCCCGATCCATTTCTCGGTGCAGGCCTCCTTCAAAGGCAAGCCGTGAGGAATTTGCGCCGGCTCCTCGACGCGCTCGGCCCGGCGGGCATCGCGGGGATCGGCATCGCGCTTTTCTGCGTCGCGTTCTACTTCAACGCGCTCGCGCCGGCGGCGACCGAGCTTGAGCGACGCACCATGGCTGCCGGGAAGCGCGTGCCGGTCGTCGAGCCGTCGCGCGACGATCCTGCCGCGGAACTCGAGCGCTTCTACAGCCGCTTTCCGCCGATCGAGCGCCTTCCGAGTGAGCTCGACGCGCTTTACGCACACGCCAAGGTCGCGCGCGTCCAGCTTCGCCAGGGGGAGTACCGCATGGCCCCGGCGGGCGGACCGCTTACCGCCTACCACGTCACGTTGCCGGTGCGCGGCAGCTATCCGCAGCTCAGGCAGTTCGTCGGCCGCGTGCTGCAGGACATGCCGACCACCTCGCTCGACGCGCTGCGCTTCGAGCGGAAGAAAGCCGCCGACGCGCAGCTCGAGGCGCAGGTCCGCCTCA
>DATADT010000060.1:0-2506 GCA_036258355.1 Burkholderiales bacterium | reverse complement strand
CTGCCGGCATTCCGTGGGGTGCCGAGAAGGAGATCAGCACGCTGGTCGCCAAAGTCGCCGTCGGCACCAGAAGAGCCCCGAGCAAGAGATATTCATGGAATTTCATATCAGCCCCCAAGTCCCTTTATGCGGTTCCTAGATTCGTGCATCCGGTTACTAGAATAGAGAGGCCCGTCAAGAAACTCAGCGACGCGCAGCGCATGTTTCTTGTGCGAAATTAACCTCGGCGTCCGACCCTGCCTGCCCCCGAAGTGGCTCTGGAGGATGTAACAGGCTGGTTTTATAGGCTAAATTTTCGTCCTGAGCCGCCTGGCTTGGAGTTTGCTCCGGCACGGCGCATGGGCGTGCGGTGGTGGCAGCGCGGGATCCTGTACCAGGTCTACCCGCGCTCGTTCGCGGATGCGGACGGCGACGGCGTCGGCGACCTGGCGGGCGTGATCTCGCGCCTGGATTACCTCGAATGGCTGGGGGTCGACGCGCTCTGGCTCTCCCCGATCTATCCCTCGCCGATGAGGGACTTCGGCTACGACGTGGCCGACTACACCGGCCTCGATCCGCTCTTCGGCACGCTCGAGGATTTCGACCGGCTCCTCGCGCAGGCGCATGCGCGCGGCCTCAAGGTCGTGCTCGATTTCGTGCCCAACCACACTTCCGACCAGCATCCGTGGTTCCGCGAGTCGCGCGCCTCGCGCGGCAGCCCGCGCCGCGACTGGTACATCTGGCGCGACCCCGCACCCCCGAGCGGAACGAGAGCCTCCCCGGGCGGGCCGCCGAACAACTGGCTCTCCTGCTTCGGCGGATCCGCGTGGCAATTCGACGAAGCGACCGGCCAGTACTACTACCACGCCTTCCTGCCCGAGCAGCCCGACCTCAACTGGCGCAATCCCGCGGTGGTGCAGGCGATGCTGGGGGTGCTGCGCTTCTGGCTCGAGCGCGGCGTCGACGGCTTCCGGGTCGACGCGCTCTGGCACCTCGTGAAGGACGAGTATTTCGCCGACAACCCGCCCAACCCTTCGTGGCGCGAAGGCATGGACCCGTACCACGCGCTCGCGCCGCTGCACACCACCGACCGGTCCGAGGTGCACGCGGTCGTGGCGCAGATGCGCCGGGTCCTCGACGAGTATCCCGAGCGCCTGCTGATCGGCGAGATCTACCTGCCGGTCGAGCGGCTCGTCAGCTACTACGGCGCGGATCTGCGGGGCGCGCACCTGCCGTTCAACTTCCAGCTCCTTTCCGCGCCCTGGGACGCGCGCCACCTCGCCGGCCGGATCGACGAGTACGAGCACCTGCTGCCGCAGGGCGCGTGGCCGAACTGGGTGCTCGGCAACCACGACCGCCCGCGCGTCGCATCCCGCATCGGGCCGGCGCAGGCGCGCGTCGCCGCGATGCTGCTCCTTACGCTGCGCGGCACGCCGACTCTCTACTACGGCGAAGAGATCGGCATGGCGGACGTGCCCATTCCGCCGGAGCGGGTGCGCGATCCGCTGGAGCGCAACGTCCCGGGGATGGGGCTGGGGCGCGACCCGGTGCGTACGCCGATGCAGTGGAGCGCAGCGCCGCACGCCGGCTTCGGTAGCTCCGAGCCGTGGCTGCCCCTCGGCGCCGACTGGCGCAGCGTCAACGTCGCCGCGCAGCGCGAGGACGCGCGCTCGATGCTCGCGCTTTACCGCAGCCTCATCGCGCTCCGCCGCCTCGAGCCCGCGCTCGAGCTCGGGCGCTACCGCCCCCTGCCCGCCAAAGGCGACGTCCTTGCCTACATCCGCACCGCACGAGAGAACGAGCCGAGCTTTCTCGTCGCGCTCAACTTGGGCTCCGGCCCACAGCGCCTGACGCTCGAGCGCGGCGGTACCGTGGCGCTCTCCACGCATCTCGACCGTGCGAACGAGCGCGCCGACAGCGTCCTGGAACTGCGTCCCGAGGAAGGCGTGATCGTGAGGCTCGCGAATGGCGATTGACGGCTACTGGTTCAAGAACGCGGGCACGCTGCAGTGGCGCGCGCGACGCGATTCTGCTCGCGGAGACGATCTACGAGGCAAGCGCGCAGCCTCGATCCCGCATTTCGAACCCTCTACCGCGTACTTCCGCCTTCTCCTTCCCAGAGCTGCTCCGCGCCCGACGTAGGGCGCCGCCCGAGGCGGTGCAGCCAGCGCTTCCGCCTTGCGCGCAGCAAGCGCGAGTGCGCGGAATGATCGGCGAACACGGCGCGCACGTAATCGTGGAAGGCGCCGCTGCACTCCCGGCGGGGGGCGTTGGCAATGGGAGGCTGGTTCATCCGGATCTCCTGTAGCCGCCGCCGGTGCGGCTCGGCCTTCTTACTGCGCGGCCTTGGTGAGCGCCTCGGCGCAGGCGGCAGCGACTTCGCGGCTCGGCTCGCCGCTGCTGCCGGGCATCGTGGCCCAGCCGCCCTCGCGCACGTAGTCGGCCTGCTCCCAGCTCTTCGCCTCCTTGAGCGCCGCAAGGCTGGCAGGCGCCTTGGGGTTCGCCCGGAACTGGCTCACGCAGATCG
>DATADT010000059.1:0-3016 GCA_036258355.1 Burkholderiales bacterium | reverse complement strand
GTATTCGTGATTCTTGCGCTCGCCATGTTCGGCTTTTACGAGCTGCGGCTGCCGGGCTTCGTGCACCATCACTTGCACTCCGCGCACAAACGGCTGCGCGGCGGCCAGATCGCCTCGGTGGCGGCGATGGGCGTGCTCTCCGCGGTGATCGTGAGCCCGTGCGTCGCCGCGCCGCTTGCCGGCGCGCTGCTCTACATCTCGCAGACGCGCGACGTGGCGCTCGGCGGCGCAGCGCTCTTCGCGATGGCGCTCGGCATGGGCGTGCCGCTCGTCGCGGTGGGCGTGTCCGAGGGCGCGCTGCTGCCCAAGGCAGGCGCGTGGATGGAAAGCGTACGCAAGTTTTTCGGCGTGCTGCTCATCGCGGTGGCGATCTGGATCGTCTCGCCAGTGCTGCCTGCGATGGCGCAGATGCTCGCTTGGGGCGCGTTCTTCATCGGCTCGGCGATGTTCCTGCGCGCGATCGACCCGCTCCCCGAGTCGGCTTCGGGATGGTGGCGGCTGTGGAAGGGCGTCGGCATCGTCGCGCTGGTCGCCGGCATCGCGTTCGTCGTCGGCGCGTTTTCGGGCGCGCAGGACGTGCTGCGGCCGCTCGCAGGAATCTCGAGGTCCGCGCCTTCGGGCGTGCCGCTGCCCTGGATACGGGTCGCTTCGCTCACCGAGCTGGAAGGAAAGCTCAAGGCGCCCGGCAAGACCGTGATGCTGGACTTTTACGCGGACTGGTGCGTCTCGTGCAAGGAAATGGAAGCCTTCACGTTCTCCGACCCGACCGTGCGCGCGCAGCTCGACCGCATGCTGCTATTGCAGGTCGATGTGACGGCGAACACCGAGGCCGACAAGGCGCTGCTCAAGCGCTTCTCGCTTTTCGGCCCACCGGGCATCATCTTCTTCGATCCCCAGGGCCGCGAGATCAAGGGACTGCGGGTGATCGGGTATCAGGGTCCCGATCGCTTCCTGAAAACGCTTAACCTCGCGACAGCTCCTTAGCCGCGTCGAGGGCGAAGTACGTCAGGATGCCGTCGGCGCCGGCGCGCTTGAAGGCAAGCAGGCTTTCCATCACGCACGACTCAGGCAGCCAGTTGTTCGCGATCGCGGCGCGCAGCATGGAGTACTCGCCCGAGACCTGGTACACATACGTCGGTGCCTTGAACTCGTCCTTCACGCGGCGCACGACGTCGAGGTAGGGAAGGCCCGGCTTGACCATCACCATGTCGGCGCCTTCGGCGAGATCGAGGCCCACTTCCCAGAGCGCCTCATCCGAGTTCGCGGGATCCATCTGGTAGGTCCGCTTGTCGGCTTTTCCGAGCGCCTTCGCGGAGCCGACCGCGTCACGGAACGGGCCGTAGAACCCGGATGCGTACTTCGCCGAGTACGCCATGATCTTGGTGTGGATGTGACCGGCTTTCTCAAGCGCAGTGCGGATGCGCCCGATCCGGCCGTCCATCATGTCCGAAGGCGCCACGATGTCGACGCCCGCGGCTGCTTGCGCGAGCGCCTGCTTCACCAGGATATCCAGCGTATCGTCGTTCAGGATATAGCCGGCTGCGTCGATCACGCCGTCCTGTCCGTGCGAGGTGTAGGGGTCGAGCGCGACGTCGGTCATCACGCCGAGTTCGGGGAAGCGCTTCTTCAGCGCAGCGGTGGCCCGCGGAACCAATCCCTTGGGGTTGAACGCTTCGCGGCCGTCCGCGGTCTTCAGCCTGGATTCGATTGCAGGGAAGAGCGCGAGCACCGGGATCCCGAATTTCACGCATTGCTCGGCGAGGCGCAGCAGCCGGTCGATCGTCATGCGCTCGACCCCCGGCATGGAACCCACCTTTTCGGTGCGGGCTTTTCCGTCGATCACGAAGACCGGGTAGATGAGATCCCCCGTAGTCAGTGTGGTCTCGCGCATCAGGCGGCGGGTGAACTCGTCGCGTCGCATCCGCCGCATCCGGAGCGCCGGGAAGCTGCCGTAAATGTTCATTTATTTCGAAATGTTAACCGGGGGAACTTTGCCAGGCGGGCTGAATCTTACCTTCCGGACGAGTTGATCGTCTCCCGCTTCTCCTCCCTGAGCGGGTGCCTTAATTCAACGTTAAGGCGTTTTGCCCCCGGTTTATATCCCCTTTACCGGGGGCTTTTTATTTTCCGCGGCCTGCTCGAGCCAGGACTCGAGCAGGCCGCGACATTCCTCGACACCCTGCCGCGTCACACTTGAAAAGAGCAGCGCATCGGTGAATTCTCTCTTGAGCGCCGCCTGCTCGGCGCGGGTGAGCTTGTCCGCTTTCGCGAGGACGAGCAGCCTGCGCCGGTCCCCGAGCCACTCCAGGAGCTGGACATCGAGCGGCGTGAGCGGCTGGCGCGCGTCCATGATCACCACCACACCGGCTACGTTGGGGCGCGAGCCGAGATAGCTGGCAACGAGGTCGCGCCATCGCGCGCGCTGCGCGTGCGGCACACGCGCATAGCCATATCCCGGCAGATCGACAAGCCGCGCACCATCGGCCAGTGAATAGAAATTGATCGTCTGCGTGCGCCCGGGGGTCTTGCTCGTAAAGGCGAGGCGCTTGCGTCCAGCGATCGCGTTGATCGCGCTGGATTTGCCTACGTTCGAGCGGCCCGCGAAAACGATCTCGGGCGGCCCGGGTGAGGGCAGCTCGGCGGGCCGGCCGGCCGCGGCGAGGAACTGTGCTTGCGAGAATAATCTAATAAAATCGCGCCTTTCCATGCGAGCTCGAGGCCAGGGGATGATACGTGCATTGGTGTGCGCCGCCGGCGCAGTCGCAGCGCTCGGCGCGCAGGCCCAAGCGCTGGATTCGAAAAAGGCGGAGAACCTTGCGAACCAGGTCTGCGCCGCCTGCCATGCCGCCGACGGCAACAGCACCGCGCCCGCAAATCCGAAGATCGCAGGCCAGATTCCCGAGTATCTGCACAAGCAGCTCGTCGACTTCAAGGCGCAGGGCGGCAAGAAGCCCGCGCGCGAAAGCGCCATCATGGCGGGCATGGTGGCGAATCTTTCCGAAGCCGACATGAAGGG
>DATADT010000058.1:0-5341 GCA_036258355.1 Burkholderiales bacterium | reverse complement strand
GCCCGGTCGAGCATCGACAGGGCTTCGCCCCACATCCAGCTTGAGAGGTCTCGAGATCTCACCGCGCTTAGATTGCGGCAAATCCCCGCGGTTCAAGTGGAGTTTTTAGCTTGCTCCAATAACCACTTGCGGAAAGCGGCGACCGCCGGGCGGTCGGCGATGACTTCCGGGCATACCAGGTAATAGGCCGATCCCGGCTTCACCTCGACGTCGAAGGGCGCAACGAGCCTTCCGGAGGCTATGTCGGCGTTCACGAGCGGGCGCAGCGCGAGCGCCACGCCGAGCTTCTGCGACGCGGCCTCGAGCGAGAGGATGTTCGACGAGAAGTGCGGCCCGCGGTCGGCATCGACCCGGTCGGCCACGCCGGCGGCCTCGAGCCACTTCCGCCAGGCGTTACCGCCGGCCACGATCTCCATCGCTTCGTCGTGCAGCAGAGTGTGGCTTCGCAGATCCTCGGGGGTTTTCAGTCCGGGCTGGAGATCCGGGCTGGCGACGGCGGCGATGGAGACGCCGAAGAGGCGATCGGCGCGGTGGCCGGGATAGCTGCCGGCGCCGAGGTGGATCTGCACCGCCGAGGATTCCATTCTGAGGTCGAGGTCGCCGACGAGCGCGCTCGAGTTGAGCGCGCCCGCATCCACCATCTTGCTCGAGGCGAACACGTGCAGCTCGATCTTCGCCTCGCGCTTCGAGAAGTCCGCAAGCCGCGGCATGAGCCAGCGCGCGGTGAACACCGGCGGCGCGGTGATCACGAGCTCCGCCTCCTCGCCGCGCTCGCGGATTGTCTCCACTGCGGCCGCGAGCGCGTCGAAGCCCTCGCGCAGCTTCGGCAGGCAGGCGCGCGCCGCGTCGGTGAGCTGCACGCCGCGCGCCGCGCGGCGGAAGAGCTGCACGCCGAGGTACTCCTCGAGGCTCTTCACCTGGTGGCTCACCGCCGCCTGCGTGATGTGCAGCTCGGCGGCGGCTTCCTTGAACGAAAGATGGCGCGCGGCGGCTTCGAATACCCGCAGCGAGTTCAGGGGCGGGAGGCGATAAATCACGGAATGAGCAAGTTTTTCTTATGCAAGGGGTGAGTTTTCATCGTTTGTGCAGGCGCTTCTCGGTCTCTATATTGCCTGCATGAAAAACCGCAACCTGCACTACCCGACGGCCGCGGAATTGTACGCGTTCGAGCGCGAGGCTCGCCGCCTGCGCGCAGAGGAGATGGCGCGGCTCATCCGCGCCGGGTCCAACGCGGTTCGTTCGTTCTTCAAGACAAGAGTAAAGAGGCTTCAGCATGCGTAAGAAGCTATTCGTAACGTCCTTCTGGCAGCGCGCGTACGACAAGATGCCCGAGCACGTGCGCGGGCAATACCTCACGCACCTGCAGACCGCCGAGCGCTGGGAACTTTTCATCGGCGACCTGATCGAATTCGGGTCCCGCGCCAAAAACGCGGCTGTGAAACTGTTCCACTCGCCGCGCGCGAAACGCGCCTAGCATTCCGGCTGCTTCGCCGTCCGAGCAAATCCGAAGCCTCCTCCTCCTCCTCTGGCTAGGGCCCGCTCGGGCGGCGAGCATCTATAAGATGGCGGGGTGAAACCCGCCCCCCGCGCCGCAGGCGCGGTCGTGTTCCGGCGCAGCGAGCGCGGCATCCGCCTTCTCCTGCTGCGCGCCTACAAGAACTGGGACTTCCCGAAAGGCCTCGTCGAGCCCGGGGAGGACGAGCTCGAAGCGGCCAAGCGTGAAGTGCGCGAAGAGACCGGCCTTCGCGAGCTCGATTATCCGTTAGGCGAGGAGTTCAAGGAAACGCTTCCCTACGCCGGCAACAAGGTCGCGCGCTATTACCTCGCGGAAACCGACGCCGAGAAAATCGAGCTCCCGGTGTCGCCCGAGCTCGGCCGGCCCGAGCACCACGAGTACCGCTGGGTGAGCTTCGACGAGGCCGAGGACCTGCTGCCGCCGCGCCTGGCGATCGTGCTCGAATGGGCGAGAAAAACCATCTCTTAAGGAACGTCATGGACAAGCTGATCATCGAGGACCTCGTCGTCGGCACCGGCCCGGTCGCCGCTTCCGGGCAGAAAGTCACCGTGCATTACACCGGCTGGTTGACGAACGGTACGAAATTCGATTCGAGCAAGGACCGCCGCGACCCGTTCGTGTTCTCGCTCGGCAAGGGCCAGGTGATCAAGGGCTGGGACGAAGGCGTGCAAGGCATGAAAGTCGGCGGCAAGCGCAAGCTCACCATCCCGCCCGCCATGGGCTACGGCTCGCGCGGCGCCGGCGGCGTCATCCCGGCGAATGCCACGCTGGTTTTCGAAGTCGAGCTCTTGGGCGTCGGATAGGAACTGCTATCCGCTGTTGCGCAAGCCGGCGGCGAGGCCGTTGATCGTCAGGTGGATCATGCGCAACAGCCGCTCGTCTTTCTCGCCGGAGCGGTAGCGGCGCAGAAGCTCGACCTGCACATGGTTGAGCGGGTCGAGGTACGGAAAGCGGTTGCGGATGGAGCGCGCAAGCGTCGGGTTGTCGGCGAGGAGCTCGGCATTGCCGGTGATCGCCGCGAGCCATTTGCGCGCGCGCTGCCATTCCACAGTCAGCTTTCCGAATATCTCCTTGCGTAATTTCTTCGACGGCACGAGATCGGCGTAGCGAGACGCGATCGCGAGGTCGGTCTTGGCGAGCACCATGTCCATGTTGGAAAGCACGCTGCGGAAGAACGGCCACTCGCGGTACATCTCCTGCAGCGTCTCGAGCGGCCCGCCCCACGCCTCGACCGCGGCGCCGAAGCCGTACCAGCCGGGCAGCATGAGCCGGCACTGGCTCCAGCTGAACACCCACGGGATCGCGCGCAGGTCCTCGATTCGATCACTGGCGCCCCGCGACGCGGGACGACTGCCGATGTTGAGCTCGGCGATCTCCGCGATCGGCGTCGAGGCCCGAAAGTACTCGACGAATCCGGGCGTCTGCACGAGCGTGCGGTAGGCCTCGAAGGCGAACGCGGAGAGCTGCTCCGCAATCTTCTCGTGGCGCGAATGACTCTTTGCATCTGTTGCGAGCACGCTTGCCTGGAGCGTCGCGGCGGCGAGCGTCTCGAGGTTGCGACGGCCGGCCTCCGGGTCGGCGTACTTGCTGGCGATCACTTCGCCCTGCTCGGTGAGCCGCAGCGCGCCGTCGACCGAGCCCGCGGGCTGCGCGAGCACTGCCTCGTAGCTCGGCCCGCCGCCGCGGCCGATGGTGCCGCCGCGGCCGTGGAAGAGCCGCAGCCGCACGCCCCTCTTGCCGCAGACTCGCACGAGCGTGGTCGAAGCCTTGTAAAGCGACCAGTTGGAGGAGAAGTAGCCGCCGTCCTTGTTGCTGTCGGAATAGCCGAGCATCACTTCCTGCTCGCCGCCGCGCGCCGCCACCCACTCGCGGTAGAACGGCAGGTCGAGCGCGGCGCCGAGCACTTCCCCGCAGCGCGCGAGATCCGCGATCGACTCGAAGAGCGGGATGATGTCGAGCGATCTCGCGAGCCCTGCCTCGCGCAGCAGCACCGCGACTTCCAGGAGATCGGACACCGCGGAGCAGTGCGAGATCACGTAGTGCGGCACCGCGCGGGCGCCGTAGCGCCGCCGCCCCTCGGCGGCCGCGGCAAGGATCGCGAGCTCGCCTTCGACGAATCGCGAGTACTCGAGGTGCGGGATGCGCAGCGGCCTCGGGCCCGCAAGTTCCTTCGCCAGGACCGCAATGCGCGCCTCTTCATCGAGCGACTTGTAGTCCGCCCCGACTCCCGCCCGCGCGAGAAGCTCGGCCACCGCCGCCTCGTGCTCTCCCGAGCTCTGGCGCAGGTCGATCGCCGCGAGATGAAAGCCGAACAGGCTCACCTTGCGCTCGAGCGCCTCGAGCCGCCCGCGGGCGAGGCGTTCTGCGCCTTGCGCTTTCAACGAACCGGAAATCAAAGCGAGGTCAGCCAGGAATTCTTCTGCGTTGCCGTAAGGCGGCCGCGCCACCGTCGCCGGGGGGTTGGCTTTCACGCCGGCAAGCGACTCCGCAGCGGCCGCGAGGCGCGCATGGATTCCCGACATCGCACGCCGGTAGGGCTCGTCGCGCCGGTACGCGGCGGTGTCACCCGACGCTGCGGCGAACGCTTCGAGCTCGGAGGGCACGGCGCGTATACGCGCCGAGAGCGCGAGCTCCCTGTAGAGATGGCCGGTTTCCTCCAGGTAATGCACGAGGACGAGCGCTGCCTGCTGCGCGAGCGCGCCGCGCATCACCGCTGCGTCGACATAAGGATTGCCGTCGCGGTCGCCGCCGATCCAGGTCCCCACCGTCAGGAAAGGTGGCAGGCGCGGCTCGGCCGGCAAGCCGAAACGCGCCTTCAGCGCGCGCTCCAGCTCGGCGTAGAGCCGCGGCAGCTCGTTCAGGAACGTGAGCCGGAAGTAGGCAAGCCCGTTCGCCACCTCGTCCGCGGCCTCGAGCCGCGTGCCGCGCAGCATCGCGGTGAGCCACAGGCGCAGGATTTCTGCATGCAGCGCCTCATCGCGCTCCGGCGAGGATGGTCTCGAAAGAATCCGGGCGATCTCCCGCTGGCAATCGAGGATGCTTTGACGCTGCACCTCGGTCGGATGCGCAGTGAGCACCGGCGCGACTCGGGCACGCGCGAACCAGCCGAGAAGCGCCTGCGCATTCACGCCGGCCTCGCGCGCGCGGTCGAGCGCGTAGTCGAAGCTGCCCGGGCGGGGCGGCGAGCCCGCTGCGGCGTGCGCGCGGCGGCGCCGGTGCTGCTGCTCGTCCTCGGCGATGTTGAGGAGGTGCGAGAAATAGCTGAACGCGCGCACGAGGTGCAACGTCTGCTCGGCATCGAGGGAATTGAGCTCGCGCTCGAGCTCGCCGCGGATCCCGCCTTCGTTCGCCTCGTCCTCCTTGCGGAAGCGCACCGCGGTCTGCCGGATGCGCTCGATGCGCTCGAGCGTCTCCTCGCCCACCTGGCTGCGGATCACTTCACCGAGCAGCCGCCCGAGCAGGCGGCGGTCCTCGCGCAGCAGTAGTTCCTTTTCCTCCACGTGCCCCAGCGTATCATCGGCTCATGGGAAAGCTCATCGTCGCCCTCGCCATCGTCGGCGCCGTGCTCTACGGCTTCCACAAGGGCTGGATCCAGGACCGGTTCGGGGACTGGTTCGGACGCACGGTCGACGGCGGCATGTCGAGCGTCAAGAGCACGCAGCGCGACGCCACCAAGGTCCGCTCCGCGGATCCGCCGGAGGAGAAAAAGTAGTAGCATCGGCCGGGGAGCACGAGAGGAGGCTCGGCTGGAGATCCGCGAACGGCTGCGCGCCCTTCCCGCGGGCGCGCTCACGGCGCTGCGACGCGGGATCGAGAAGGAGAGCC
>DATADT010000057.1:0-6913 GCA_036258355.1 Burkholderiales bacterium | reverse complement strand
AGCGCCGGTACGACTTCAGGTCGGTCGAGCAGCTGCGCTACGACTTCGAGCGCGATGCCCAGAAAGCTTGAGATCCGCGTCGGCGCCGCCGCCGATGCGCTCGACCGCTTCGAGGCGGCGTGGAACCGCGTGCTCGAAGGCCGCGCGCTGCGGCCGCTGGAAGTCCTGAGCTTCGAGGACCTGCTGCTCCTGACGAAGGCGCTTTCGCCGGCCCGCTGGGCCCTGCTGCAGGACCTGAAGGAGAAAGGACCCTGTTCGATCTACGAGCTGGCGAAGCGCCTGGGGCGCGACTACAAGAACGTGCACACCGACGTGACGCAGTTGGCAGCGATCGGGCTCATCGAGCGGCGCGCCGATGGCCTCGCAGCGGTTAAGTGGGATTTGTTGCGCGCCGAGCTGAAACTTTAGTCGACTGGAGCAACCTTCACTACGCCTGGGTTGTCAAACAGGCGCAGTATCTTTCCCCTATGAACCGCGATCTCTCGGCCACCAGCGCGCTCAACCTCGAGCCGTACTGGATGCCGTTCACGGACAACCGGCGCTTCAAGGCGAAGCCCAAGCTCGTGACCGCGGCGAAGGACATGCACTTCACGACCGCCGAGGGTCGGCAGGTGCTCGACGGCCTGGCGACGCTGTGGTGCGTGAACGCCGGGCACGCGCGGCCGCGGATCGTCGAAGCGATCCGCAAGCAGGCGGGCGAGCTCGATTTCGCGGCTTCCTTTTCCCTGGGCCATCCGGCTGCGTTCCGCCTCGCAGAGCGCATCGCGGCGCTCGCGCCTAGGGGCATGGGCCACGTCTTCTTCACCAACTCGGGGTCCGAGGCGATCGACACGGCGATGAAGATCGCGGTGGGCTACCACCGCCTGCGCGGCGAGGGCACGCGCACGCGCTTCGTCGGCCGCGAGCGCTCCTACCACGGCGTCAACCTCGCGGGCATCTCGCTCGGCGGCGTGCCGGCCAACCGCAAGGCCTACGGCGGCGTGCTGCTGCCCGGGGTGGATCACCTGCGCCACACGCACCTTCCGGAAAACGCCTTCTCCAGGGGGCAGCCGGCGCGCGGCGCGGAGCTCGCCGATGAGCTCGAGCGCATCGTCGCATTGCACGACGCCTCGAACATCGCCGCGGTGGTCGTGGACCCGATATCGGCCTCGGGCGGCGTGCTGCTCCCGCCCAGGGGGTACCTCGAGCGGTTGCGCGAGATCTGCACGCGGCACGGGATCCTCCTGGTGTTCGATGAGGTCATCACGGGCTGGGGCCGGCTCGGCACGCCGTTCGCCGCGCAACATTTCGGCATCGAGCCCGACCTCGTCACCTTCGCGAAGGGCATTACCTCGGGCGCGGTGCCGCTCGGCGGCGTGATCGTCAGGGACTCGATCTACGAGACCTTCACCGGTGCCCAAGGGCCCGGGATCGAGTTCTTCCACGGCTACACCTACTCCGGGCATCCGCTCGCCTGCGCCGCCGGCATCGCGGCCCTGGACACCTACGACGAAGAGAGCCTTTTCAAGCGGGCGGCGAGCCTCGCACGGGACTTCGAAGACGGCGTCCACTCGCTCAAGGGCCTGCCGAACGTGGTGGACTGCCGCAACCTCGGCTTGATCGGCGCGGTCGAGCTCGCGTCGCGCCCGGGCGCTGCCTACGGCACGCGCGCATTCGAGGCGTTCGAGAAATGCTGGGACAAGGGCGTGTTCGTGCGCCCGGTGGGCGAGGCGCTCGCGTTCTGCCCGCCGCTCATCGCCCAGAAACGGCACCTCGACCTGATGTTCGGGGTGGTGGGCGAGGTCCTGAGAGAGACCGCCTGACTTAGCAGTTCGCCCGCTCGAGCACCACGTTCGCGAGCACATTGACCGCGGGCACGGTGCGCTCGAGGTCGGCGTGCTCCCTGTTGTTGTGCGTGATGCCGTCCCTGCAGGGCGAAAAGATCATCGCCGTGGGCGCGACCCGCGCCACGTGATAGGCGTCGTGGCCGGCCTGCGAGGGCAGGTCGAGCGACGGAAGGCCGAGCCGCCTCGCGGTGTCGCGCACGAGCGCGATGCATTCCGGGTCGAAGAGCTCCGCGTTCCAGGTCCATTGGTCGATGATTCGCATGTCGACGTTCGCACGCCGCGCGCACTCGGCCATCGCCGCTTTGAAATCACTGAGCATGCGCGCGGCGGCATGCGGGTTCTCGTGCCGCAGGTCGCCGGTGAACTGCGCCCAGTCGGAAAGGATGCCTGGCTTGTTGGGCCAGGCGACGATGCGCGCCGCCGTGCCCTTGCCCTGGGTGGCGTGGTACTTCCAGCCGATGTCGTGCGCCGCGAGCGCCAGCATCGCGGCGCCGACTAGCGCGTTCCTGCGCTTGTCCATCGGCCAGGGACCCGTGTGCGCGGTCTCGCCGGTCACCTCCACGATGAAGCCGTGCGCCGTGTAGCCATGGGTGACGACGCCGACGTCGATTCCCTTGGCGTCCAGCAAAGGCCCCTGCTCGATGTGCAGCTCGAAGTACGAATCGAGCTTGCGTCCGCCGACGGGAGCGGCGCCGGCGTAGCCGATGCGGGCGAGCTCGTCGCCGAAGCGCTTGCCGTCGTCGTCGCGCCGGTCGAGCACCCAGTCGACCGGGTAGACGCCGGCGAACGCCCCCGCGGCGATCATCGGCGGCGAGAAGCGCGCGCCTTCCTCGTTGGTCCAGTTCACGACTTCGATGGGCCGCTTCGTGGAAATCCTCCTGTTGTCAAGGCTGCGCAGGATTTCCAGTCCGGCAAGTACCCCGACGATGCCGTCGTAGCGGCCGCCGTTCACCTGCGTGTCCAAGTGGCTGCCGATCACTACCGGAGGAAGGGAATGGTCCGTTCCCTTGCGGCGGGCAAAGATGCTTCCGACCCGGTCGACGCTGACCGCGCAGCCCGCCTCGCGGCACCAAGCGACGAACTGGTCGCGCATCTCGCGGTCGGCGTCCGACAGCGCCACGCGTGCGAGGCCACCGGGCCGGCCGACGCCGATCTCGGCCGAGCGCTCGACCGTGCTCCAGTATCGCCGCGGATTGACTTCTAGATCCACCCTGCTTTCCGGAAGCGCGTGAAGAGGAAGATGTCGATCGCCACCATGACGCCGACGGCGACCGGGTAGCCGAGTTCCCAGACGAGCTCGGGCATGTTCTTGAAGTTCATGCCGTAGACGCCGGCGATCATAGTCGGCACGGCGACGAGCGCGGCATAGGCGGCTAGGCGCCGCGTGATCTCCCCCTGCCCAGTGGCCACCATGGCGAGCGCGACCTGGATCGCGGTGTTCACCGTCTCGCGCGCGGCGTCGATCGACTGGTTGATGCGCACCAGGTGATCGTAGACGTCGCGGAAGTACTCCCCCAGCCCGGTGCACACACTGGGCACGCGGCCGCCGTAGAGCTTGCCCGCGTTCTCCTGCAGCGGCGCGGTGACGTGCTTCATGGTGGTGAGCTTCTGCTTGACATAGTAGAGCGACTCGATGTTCTCGCGCGGCGAGGCCCCGGGGGTGAAGAGCCGCCCCTCGAGCTTCTCGAGCTCCCTCTCGACCGCGTCGAGCACCGGGAAGTAGCGGTCGACGATCGCGTCCATCAGCGCATAGAGAACGTAGCCCGAGCCGTGCTTGAGGAGCTCGGGCTCGCGCTCGGCGCGCGCGCGCACGTCCACGAAGCCGCGCTCGGTGCGGTGGCGTACCGAGAGCACGTAGTTCGAGCCGGCGAAGACATGGATTTCGCCGGCGCGCAGGTCCTCGCCCTCGACCTCGATGGTATTCATCACGACGAAGAGCGAATCACCGTATTCCTCGATCTTCGGCCGCTGGTGGCCGTGGCGCGCATCCTCGACCGCGAGCGGATGCAGGTCGAACTCCTCCTGCATCTCAGCCAGCTCCTCTTCCGCGGCGTCGCGCAGCGCCACCCAGACGAAGCACCCCGGCCGCGCGAGGTAGTTGCTGATCTCGTGCTTCTCGACGTCGGCGAGTTTCCTTCCGTTCTGGTACGCGACGCAATTGACCAGCATGGGACGGCATAATACGACCCTTATGCCTGAAATCAGCCGGCGAGCCTCGAGCCTCGGAACCGAAAACGCCTTCGTCGTGCTCGCCGAAGTGAACGCGCTCGCGCGCCAGGGCAAAGACATCGTGAGCTTCTGCATCGGGCAGCCCGACTTCCCGGCGCCCGACAACGTGCAGGAGGCAGCGATCCGCGCGATCAAGGCCGGAAAGCACGGCTATACGCCATCCGCGGGTATCGATGAATTGAGAACTGCCGCGGCCCAATACATGGCCGGCCTGCGCGGCGGGCTGCCGATCCGCGCCGAGGACGTAGTGGTCGGCGCCGGCGCCAAGCCCTTCATCGCCTATGCCATCCTCTCGACCACCGACTACGGCGCCGGCGACGAGGTCATCTACCCCAATCCCGGGTTCCCGATCTACGAGTCGCAGATCGCGGCGAACGGCGCGAAGCCGGTGCCGATCCACTTGCACGAGAGCCGCAAATTCTCCTTCGACCCCGGGGAGCTCGAGCGGCTTCTCAACCAGAAGACGAAGCTGCTGATCCTGAATTATCCGCACAACCCCACCGGCGGCTGCCTGACGCGCACGGAGCTCGAGCAGATCGCGGATATCCTGAGAAAACACCCCCAGGTCTGGGTATACGCGGATGAGATCTATTCGCGCCTGGTGTTCGATGGCGAGTTCTTCTCCATCGCGCAGCTTCCCGGGATGTACGAGCGCACCATCGTGTCCGACGGAGCGTCGAAGACCTGGGCGATGACCGGGTGGCGCATCGGGTTCACGTCCAATCCGACACTCGCGCCGCTGTTTACGCGCTGGATCACCAACACCGAGTCGTGCGCCTCGCAGATCAGCCAGTGGGCCGCGCTCGAGGCCATCACCGGGCCGCAGCACGCCGCGGCGGCCATGAGGAAGTCCTTTCTCGAGCGCAGAGACCTCATCGTCGGCCTGCTGAACGAGGTGCCGGGAGTGAAGTGCCAAGTGCCCGGCGGCGCGTTCTACGTGTGGCCGAACGTCACCGAGGCCTGCCGCCGCATCGGCGCGGCCGATTCCGAGGAGTTCAGGAAGCGCCTGCTGCACGAGGCGGGCGTCGCGGTGCTCGCCGACATCCATTTCGGCGTGCGCGTGCCCGGCGAGGGGCAGCACCTGCGCTTCTCGTACGCGGCCTCGAAGCAGGCGATCGAGGCGGGCGTGCAGCGCATGGCCGACTTCATTCGCAGGAACACGAAGAAAGCCGCATGACGATCTGGAAGCCCTCGGTGACGGTCGCGGCCGTCATCGAGCGCGACGGCCGTTTTCTTTTCGTCCGGGAGCGCATCGAGGGCCGCCTAGTCCTGAACCAGCCGGCGGGCCACCTCGATCCGGGCGAATCGCTTATCGAGGCGTGCCGCCGCGAGGCGCTGGAAGAGACCGCGCACCGGTTCCAGCCGACTGGCCTCGTGGGCATCTACCGCTGGCGCTACGCGGCGAAGGACGTGACCTTTCTGCGCTTTTGCTTCAAGGGAACGCTCGAAGGCACTGCCTCGCGTGCGCTGGACCAGGAAATCGTTCAGCTGGAGTGGCTGAGTGCCGCGGAGCTCGAGGGGAGGAAAGCGGAGCACCGCTCGCCGCTCGTGCAGAAGTGCGTCGACGATTTCCTGGCCGGCCGGGATTTCCCCCTGGAGATCTTGTCGAGGGAATTCGCGTGAAAGTCGTGGTCGGAATGTCCGGCGGTGTGGATTCCGCCGTGGCTGCACTCCTCGCCAAGCGCGCCGGGCTCGAAGTCGTCGGCATCTTCATGAAGAACTGGGGCGACGACGACACCGACGAGTACTGCTCCACGCGGGAGGATCTGGTGGATGCCGCGGCCGCAGCCGACACGATCGGGATCGAGCTCGAGGCGGTGAATTTCTCCGCCGAGTACAAGGAGCGCGTGTTCGCCGAGTTCCTGCGCGAGTACGCCGCGGGCCGGACTCCGAACCCGGACATCCTGTGCAACGCCGAGATCAAGTTCCGCGCGTTTCTCGACCACGCCATGCGCCTGGGCGCCGAGAAAATCGCGACGGGGCATTACGCGAGGGTAGGGTTTTCAGGAGGACGCTTTTCCCTTCTCAGGGGAAAAGATGCGTCCAAAGACCAAAGCTATTTCCTGCACCGCCTGACCCAGGAGCAGCTTGCGCGCGTCATGTTCCCGGTGGGCGAGCTGAAGAAGACCGAGGTGCGCCGGATCGCGCGCGAGGCAGGGCTCGCCGTCCACGCGAAGAAGGACTCGACCGGGATCTGCTTCATCGGCGAGCGGCCGTTCCGCGAGTTCCTCAACCGCTACCTGCCGCGAGCTCCTGGACCCATGAAAACCCCGGAAGGCAAGGTCGTGGGAGAACACATCGGGCTTGCCTTCTACACGATCGGCCAGCGCAAGGGCATCGGCATTGGAGGCGCGGGTGAGCCCTGGTATGTGGCGGGGAAGGACCGCGATTCCAATTCCCTGATCGTGGTTCAGGGCCACGACCATCCGCTGCTGCTGAAGCCTACGCTGGAAGCAGTCGATACGAGCTGGATCTCCGGCGCGCTGCCTCCGGAGCATTCGGCCCACACGGCGAAGACCCGCTACCGCCAGGCGGACGCGCCGTGCACGCTTGCCCGGGTCCTCGACAGCGAGATCCGGGTCGATTTCAGCACGCCGCAGTGGGCGGTCACGCCCGGTCAATCCGTCGTGCTCTACGACGGCGAGCTTTGCCTGGGCGGAGGGGTGATTACCTAGGGAAGGTCTGAAGAAGTCGCCCCCGCGAAGGCGGGGGCCAAGTTTTCTTTCTGAAAATCATGGGTTCCCGCGTTCGCGGGAACGACCACTTGCCGCTTTTTCAGAGTTTCCCTAGGAAGCTACTTCGGCGCCTGCGGCACGGTGTCGGCGAAGGCCGGCCGGGCCATCAGCTTGTCGTAATGC
>DATADT010000056.1:0-4251 GCA_036258355.1 Burkholderiales bacterium | reverse complement strand
AAGCCGCTCTTCGTGCGCGTCTCCTCGATCGACGACGTCGAAGGCGGATGGAGTATCGAAGACACCGTTGCCTTTGCGAAGCAATTGAAAGCGGCGGGTGTCGATGCGGTGGACTGCTCCTCCGGCGGCATCCTCGGCTCGGCCACCGCGGCGACACGCACGCTTTTGCCGCGGGTTCCGGGCTTCCAGATTCCGTTTGCCGAGCGGGTGCGCCGAGACGCAGGAATCAAGACCATGGCAGTGGGCCTGATCCTCACGCCCCAGCAGGCCGAGGAGGCGCTGCAGGCCGGGCGCGCCGACCTGATCGCCGTCGGCCGCGAGGCGCTCTACGAGCCGAACTGGCCGCTGCACGCGGCGGCTGCGCTCGGCGTGGATCCCGAGTTCGCGCGCTGGCCGGTGCAGTACGGCTGGTGGCTCACGCGGCGGGCTAGCCTGCTTAAAAAGCTTGGAGTGAACCGGTGAAGACCATCCAGATTTGCACCGAAGAGATGCAGAAGCGCATTGCGCGCTACCGCGAGCTGCAGCCGCTGCCGATCCAGAATCCCTCCATTCCGGAAAAGGCGCGCGATGTGGTCTATTCGCGCAAGCTGCTTTCCGTGATCGGCTTGGACACCAAGGCGGATACTCCCATCAACGTGGGCGCGCCGATCGTCGGTGCGGCCGGCATGACGATGACGCTAGCGGTGTGCCCGCCGGGCCAGGGCCCGGGCCTGCACTCGCACCGCAACACCTACGAGACGTTCACGGTGATGAAAGGCCGCTTCGAAGTGCGCTGGAACGACGACGGGTCGGGAGCCGCGGTGCTCGAGCTCTACGACACCATCTCGTTCCCGCCCGGCGTGTGCCGCTCGTTCCGCAACATCAGCGAGGACGAAGGCATCCTGCAGGTAATCATCACCGGCGGCGTGCACAACATGAGCGACATCGATTTCGCGCCGGAGGCGAAGCGCCAGATCGAGGCGGTGCGGCCCGGGCTCGCCGCCGAGTTCGAGAAGGTCGGCTTTACCTTTACCGCCGGGCGCTGATCCGCGCGAGCGCTTCGCCGATCGCGGCGGCGTCGCGCGGCCGTACGAGCCGCGCGATTTCGTTTCCGTTCTTCAGGAAGATGAGCGTCGGCCAGAGCTTCACGCCGAACGAGCGCCCGAGCGGCTTGCCGCTCGCATCGGCGATCTTCAGGTGCCGCACGCCGGGATGCGCGGCGAGCGCTTCCGCGATCAGCGGCTGCGCACGCCGGCAATGGCCGCACCAAGGGCTGCCGAACTCGACCAGCGCCGGCCCGGCGAGCCGGTCGAGCTCGGCGCGCTCCGGCTCGGCTTCGGCATAGGCGGTATTCACCGCCGCGGGCGCCCGAAGCGCTTGCAGAACTCCGGCTCGCCCTTCCAGTCCCCTGCGCGCACAACCCGCGCATCCTGGATGAGGAGCGTGCGCTCGCAGCGGGCTGCAACACTGTCCGGCGCGCCGCCGAATATCACGCCACCGGCGCCGCTTCCCGAGCGCTGCGCCTGCGGCACGCGGTCCTCGGAAAGCCAGGTGTACGAGTCTCTTGCGTTCCGTGTGGGCGGGCCCCACGCAGCGACCACCTGGTCATAGGTCGCTCCATGCCAGGACTCGCGCGCTGCGGCGAGCTCGCTGTCCATCGCGGCGCACGCAACGACCCCGCTCGCGGCGAGCGCCGCCAGGAGTCTATTTCTGCGTCGCTCGCGAGTACTCTGCGCAGATCTCATCGGGGCCGATCCACTCCTGCTGGACCAGGCGACCGTCGCGGAACGACAGCGTGCGCTCGCAGCGTGCCGGCGGCGCCACCGAGCCCTGCCCGATCGGAAAGCTGGCGCCGACCCCGACGCCTACGCTGCTACCACCACCGCTGCCCCCGATCCCGCCGACGCCGAAACCGACGGACGGACCGCTGCGGTAGGTTGGCGCTCCTTCCGACACCCAGGTGTGCACCTCGGTGCCGTCGGCCAGCGTGCCGCTGCGCGCCGGCGCACCCCATGCGCGAACTGCGTCGTCGTAGGTCGCGCCGACCCAGCTCTCCTTGGCTTTCTCGGTCGTGGCGCACGCTGCCAACAGCGCCATTGCGACCGCTGCCGCCGCCGCTTTACGTCTGTTGATGCTTGCCACCCGGCTGCGATACGCCGGCGGTTGCCTGACCGGTTGTTGCATGGTCCTCCTTGCGCGCGATATCCCCGAGCGCGACGATGCCCACGAGGCGCTTTTCCCGGTTCACCACCGGAAGCCGGCGAACCTGGACGTCGCCCATGTTCTTCGCCACGTGCTCGAGATCTTCGTCTTCGAAGCAGTACTTTACGTCACTCGACATCACTTCGCGCACCGGCGTGTCAGGGCCCTTGCCCTGCGCCACCGCGCGGATCGCGATATCGCGATCGGTGATCATGCCGACCAGGCGGTCGTTCTCTCCCACCGGCAGGGCGCCGGCGTCGATCTCGGCCATCATCTTCGCCACGTCGCGGATGCTCTGGCCGGGGGTGGCGACGCGCACCTCGCGCGTCATCGCTTCGCTGACTCGCATGAATACCTCCTTTGGGTTCAAACCACTCTTCGACCCAGCAAGAGATAGACCGAGACAGTTACGGCCACGATGGTGACTGCAATGCAGCAGCCGACCGCGATCGCTGCCATCGGGATCGCGAACAGCTCCCGCTGTGCGGCGGCCGCCTCGGCCGGCGAGATGAGCAGCGCGAGCGAGGCGGCGATCACGACCCAGCGGCGGATGTACGGTACGAGCATCCAGCGCATCGCGCGGTTGTAGGACAGCGCGCGCGCCCGCGCCGGCGCCGGGCCGCTCGAGGCGTCCTTGAAGAGCGCGAACGGATCGAGGTAGATCAGCACCTGGCGCGCGAGCGGCAGGCGCGCGCGCGCCTCGCCGTCGAGGAGCGTTTCCACCTCGAGCGGGCAAGCTGGTCTCATGCGGTCCGCCACGCCAACCAGTATGCCAAAACGAAAAAAAAGCGGAGAGCCGCGCTCTCCGCTTTTCTTTCCTTCTGAGACTTTTTTGTTATTGCTTCTTCTCTTCCGGCTTGTCGCTTGCGCCCGCGGCGCGCTGCGACTGCTTGTCGCCGGATGCAGACGGGGTGCTCGCGCCGCTTCCTGCGCTGCCCGACGTGCCAGAGGGGGTGCCAGAAGCGCTGCCCGTCGCGCTCGAGTCCGGCTTCTGCTCCTTGGTGGCCGACGGCGAGCTCTGCGCACCCTCTTTCTTCTCTTGTGCGACGGCGCCGAACGACAACATGGCCGCGGCGACCGCCATCGCGATGACGTTCAACTTCATGGAGATCTCCTTTCCTGAGTACCGAGTAGGTGGACTACCAAAAATGGATTAATGAGCAAGTCTATATGCCGTAGCCCGTCCGGTCACGGCGGCAGGTTTCTTGCATCGGGTGAGCCTCAGCGGTCCAACCACAGGAGGAAACGATGAAAGCACTGATCGCACTCGCAGCAGCCGCAGCTCTTGCTCTTCCCCTCGCCGCGCAGGCGCAGGCCGACAAGGCGAAATCCGACGGTGGCGCCGAAGCCATGTTCAAGGCTTTGGACAAGGACAAGGACGGCGCGCTGTCGCGCGAGGAGGTGAAGGGCAGCCCGCACGACAAGGACTTCGCCCAGCTCGACAAGAACAAGGACGGCAAGCTGTCGCGCCAGGAGCATGCGACGGCGCCGGAGCACTCCGGCAAGGCCGCGGCCGGCGGGACGAGCGGCGGCAGCCAGAAGTAAGAGGTTTTAGAGCGTAGGGTTGTCGCTGGCGAGACCGAGGGTCACGCGGCCATAGGTCGTGCCGGCGATGTCGGTGTTGAAGGAGAAGTGCTGCTTCACGGCGTGAGCGTCCCGGAACGCGCGCGGCACGTGGCCGCTCTCGTAGAGGCCGCTCGCGCCGTAGAGGCCGAACATGATGTCAACTGCGCGCACTGCCCAGTCGACGGCGTAGGCGCCTTCCAGGCGGTAGCGCGCTTTCACTTTCCCTTCGGGGATGCTTCCAGACGCAACCAACTGCTCGGCTTCGGTGCAGTTCGCGAGCTGCACAAGGCGTGAGGCGCGGGCGTACGCCGTCGCTTCGCCGAGACGAATCTGCGTGCTCTGGATCTCGGCAACGCGCGCGCCCGTCATGCGGCCCGCGCCGGGCCTGTACTCGTCGATCAGTCCCTCGGCGATGCCGAGCGCGACGCCGGAGAGCATGTATGGGAAGAGCGCGAACACCGGCAGCTGGTAGAGCGGCCCCGGGTTGACCGCGCTGCCGGGCGT
>DATADT010000055.1:0-2498 GCA_036258355.1 Burkholderiales bacterium | reverse complement strand
TTGCCGAGCTGGCTCGCGTGCTCCATCCGGGTGCGACGCTTCTCGGTGGCGGCACCGATCTGGGGCTCGTCGTCACGAAGCAGTTGCGAGACCTGGACGGTATCGTCTATCTCGGGAACGTCGCCGAGCTCAAGAAAATTGAAGACCAAGGCTCGTTTCTCGAGATCGGCGGAGCCGTCACGTACACGCAAGCGCATGCGGCGCTCGCGGCCATCCATCCCGACATCGGCGAGCTCCTGCGGCGCCTCGGCGGCGCGCAAGTGCGCGCTTGCGGAACGATTGCCGGCAACATCGCCAACGGCTCGCCGATCGGCGATTCGATGCCTTTTCTGCTTGCGCTGGGCGCAACAGTGTTGCTGCAAAACGGCGAGGCCCAGCGAGTAGTGGCGCTGGAGAACTTCTATACCGGGTACCGCAAGAGCGTTCTTCAGCCGGCGGAATTCATCCGCTCGGTCCGAGTCCCCAAGCTTGCGCGCGGCGCGCGCTTCGCGGCGTACAAGATCTCGAAGCGCTTCGACCAGGACATCTCGGCGGTCTGCGCGGCGTTTTATGCCGACGGAGCCAAAGCGAGGTTCGGTTTCGGCGGCATGGCAGCGACACCTTCACGCGCGCCGCGCGCCGAAGCCGCCTTTGCGCACGGGATCGAAGCGGCATGCGTTGCGCTCGCCGAGGACTTCAAACCGCTTTCCGACCCTCGCGCCTCGGCGTGGTACCGCCTGAGCGTCGCGCAGAATCTCCTGCGGAAATTTGCGCGCGGCGCTTCTTCGACGGAGATCTTCAAGCTGTGATCCGCGAGCCGCTACCGCACGACAGCGCGACCCTGCACGTCTCGGGCGAGGCACGCTACGTCGACGACTTGCACGAGCCGCCCGGGACGCTGCACGCGGCGATCGGAGTCTCGACCGAGACGTTCGCGAAGCTCGTCTCCCTCGGCCTCGAGCCGGTGCGGTGCGCGCCCGGGGTTGTGGCAGTGATCAGCGCGGCCGATATCCCGGGAAGCAACAACATCGGGCCGGTGCTGCCGGACGAGCCGGTATTCGCCGTCGATAGGGTCGAGTTCCGCGGCCAGCCGCTCTTCGCCGTCGCGGCGACCAGCGTGGAGGCTGCGCGGCGTGCGGCGAAGCGCGCGCGCACGAAATATGATCCGCGCGAGCCTGTCCTTACCGTCGACCAGGCTCTTGAAAGACGCCAGTACGTAGTGCCATCCCTCACCGTCGTACGCGGCAACCCAGGCATCTCTACAAAAAACCGGATCAAAGGAAAGCTGCGCTGCGGCGGGCAGGAGCACTTCTACCTGGAAGGCCAGGTGGCGCTCGCTATTCCCGGCGAGCGCGGCGCGATGCTCGTGCATTCGTCGACGCAGCATCCGACCGAGGTGCAGCACCTCGTCGCCGCTGCGCTCGGTGTGCCCGATGCCAAGGTCACCGTGGAGCTGAGGCGGCTCGGCGGTGGCTTCGGCGGCAAGGAGACGCAGGCCGCGGTCTACGCGGTGGTTGCAGCGCTCCTCGCCCGCGCAACCCGCCGGCCGGTGAAGCTCCGCGCCGACCGCGACGACGACATGATCGGCACCGGCAAGCGCCACGATTTCCTTTACGAATACGAAGCCGGGTTCGACGGCGAGGGACGCATCGCGTCGCTCGACCTGATGCTCGCCTCGCGCTGCGGCATCTCCGCCGACCTTTCCGGAGCAGTGAACGACCGCGCCGTGTTCCATTGCGACAACGCCTACTTCCTGCCCAACGTGCGCATCACCTCGCACCGCTGCAAGACGAACACCGTCTCGAACACCGCGTTCCGCGGCTTCGGCGGCCCGCAGGGGATGTTCGCCGCCGAAGGCGTGATCGCCGCCATCGCACGCCGCCTGGGAATCGACGCGCTCGACGTGCGCAAGCGCAACCTCTATGGCGAAGCCCCACACAACATCACGCACTACGGGATGACGGTGAAGGACAACGTCCTTCCGCAGCTCATCGACGAGCTGGAGACCCGATCCGAATACCGCCAAAGGCGCGCCGCCGTCGCCGACTTCAACCGCGAGAACGATTTGTTCAAGAAAGGCCTAGCGCTCACGCCGGTGAAGTTCGGCATCGCCTTCACCACGGTGTCGATGAACCAGGCCGGGGCGCTGGTGCACATCTATACCGACGGCAGCGTGCACCTCAACCACGGCGGCACCGAGATGGGCCAGGGCCTGATGATCAAGGTGGCGCAGATCGTCGCCGAGGAGCTCAGTGTTCCGCTCGAGCACGTGCAGATCACCGCGACCTCCACCGCCCAGGTGCCGAACACGTCGCCCACCGCCGCGTCGAGCGGCACCGACGTAAACGGCGAGGCCGCGCGCGCGGCATGCCGCGTTCTGAAGGAGCGCCTCGCGCCCTGGCGTGAAAAATTTCCCGAAGCGAGCCTTGCCCAGCTCGCGCGCGAGGCGTTCCTCGCGCGCGTGCCGCTCTCGGCGACCGGCTACTGGCGCACGCCGGAAATCCACTTCGACCGCGCAA
>DATADT010000054.1:0-2544 GCA_036258355.1 Burkholderiales bacterium | reverse complement strand
CGCTTGCCGTCGCGGAACGCGCGCATTTGCGTCGCGATGTGGTCGGCCGGCAGGCCGGCAAGCGGAATCAGCGGCGCGTTCGGGGCCGGCTTGCCCAGGGTCCCGTGGCAGATGGCGCAGCCGGCGGCAAGGTTGCGGGCGTCGAGATCCTGTGCAGCTGCGGGCGCGGCTACGAGCAGGGCAGCCGCTATGGCGAGCGGTATTTTCATCGGTTCTCCCTCGGGCGCAGAAGTTAAACCCCCGCCCCGAAAAAAGCAAAGGCCGCCTGGCGCGGCCCTCATGCTTTTCTGCTATTTCCGGATAGCGGTCAGGTCACCGCCGCGGCCGGCTCTTCCTCGAACTTGAGCCTGATCTTCTCGTCATCGCCGATGTCGATGGTCACTTTGCCGCCGTGCTGCAGACGGCCGAAGAGCAGCTCGTCGGCGAGCGCGCGCCGCACCGTGTCCTGGATGAGCCGCGCCATGGGGCGCGCGCCCATCAGCGGGTCGAAGCCCTTCTTCGCCAGGTGGAGCTTGAGCTCGGGAGTGAACGCCGCCTCGACCTTCTTCTCGGCGAGCTGCTCCTCGAGTTGCATCAGGAACTTGTCGACCACGCGCAGGATGATCTCGTGGTCGAGCGCGCGGAACGAGATGATCGCGTCGAGCCGGTTCCTGAACTCCGGCGTGAACATGCGCTTGATTGCCTCCATCTCGTCGCCGAGCTTGGCCGACGGCGTGAATCCCATCTGCGTGCGCACGAGCGACTCGGCGCCGGCGTTGGTGGTCATGACGATGCACACGTTCCTGAAGTCGGCCTTCCTGCCGTTGTTGTCGGTCAGGGTGCCGTGGTCCATCACCTGCAGCAGCACGTTGAAGATGTCCGGGTGCGCCTTCTCGATCTCGTCGAGGAGCAGCACCGAATAGGGCTTCTTGGTGATCGCCTCGGTGAGCAGGCCCCCCTGCTCGAAGCCGACGTATCCCGGCGGCGCGCCGATCAGCCGCGAAACCGCGTGGCGCTCCATGTACTCCGACATGTCGAAGCGGATGAGCTCGATGCCCATGCAGTAGGCGAGCTGGCGCGCCACCTCGGTCTTGCCGACGCCGGTGGGTCCGCTGAAGAGGAAGTTGCCGATCGGCTTCTGTGGGTTGCCCAGGCCCGAGCGCGCCATCTTGATCGCGGCGGTGAGCGCGTCGATCGCCTGGTCCTGGCCGAAGACGACCGCCTTCAGGTCGCGATCGAGGTTGGCGAGCGCGCTGCGGTCGTCGGTCGACACGCTGCGCGGCGGGATGCGCGCGATCTTGGCGATGATCTCCTCGATCTCGGGCTTGCCGATGATTTTCTTCTGCTTGGCCTTGGGGGCGATGCGCTGCGCGGCCCCGGCCTCGTCGATCACGTCGATCGCCTTGTCCGGCAGGTGGCGGTCGTTGATGTAGCGCGCCGAGAGCTCGGCCGCGGTGGTCAGCGCGTTCGCCGTGTACTTTACGCTGTGGTGCGCCTCGAAGCGGCTCTTCAGGCCCTTCAGGATCTCGACCGTCTCGTCGACCGAGGGCTCGACCACGTCGATCTTCTGGAAGCGGCGCGACAGCGCATGGTCCTTCTCGAACACGCCGCGGTACTCGTTGTACGTGGTGGCACCGATGCACTTGAGCTGCCCGGTCGAGAGCACCGGCTTCAGCAGGTTGGACGCGTCGAGCGTGCCGCCCGATGCCGCCCCGGCGCCGATCACGGTGTGGATCTCGTCGATGAAAAGGATGGCGTTCGGGTTGTCCACGAGCTGCTTCAGCACCGCCTTCAGGCGCTGCTCGAAGTCGCCGCGGTACTTCGTGCCGGCGAGCAGCGCGCCCATGTCGAGCACGTAGACGGTCGACTTGGCGAGGAGGTCGGGCACGTTGGCTTCGACGATGCGCCGCGCCAGGCCCTCGGCGATCGCGGTCTTGCCGACGCCCGCCTCGCCTACGAGGAGCGGGTTGTTCTTGCGGCGGCGGCACAGCGTCTGCACCACGCGCTCGAGCTCCTTGTCGCGGCCGATGAGCGGGTCGATCTTGCCCGCGAGCGCGAGCGCGTTCAGGTTCTGGGTGTAGTTGTCGAGCGGGCTGTTGGAGGTCTCGGCCTGGCTCTCCTGCTCGGCGTCCTGCTCGGCGTTCTTGCCCTGGTGCGCCTGCGGGGTCTTGGTGATGCCGTGCGAGATGTAGTTGACCACGTCCAGGCGCGCGATTCCCTGCTGCTGCAGGAAGTACACCGCGTGCGAGTCCTTCTCGCCGAAGATCGCCACTAGGACGTTGGCGCCGGTGACCTCCTTCTTGCCGGAAGACTGGACGTGCAGGATGGCGCGCTGGATCACCCGCTGGAAGCCCAGCGTGGGCTGGGTGTCGACCTCGCGGTCGGCGGCAATGCGCGGGGTCTGCTCGGCGATGTGCTGCGTGAGGTTCTTGCGCAGCTCGTCCATGTTGGCGCCGCAGGCGCGCAGCACCTCGGCCGCGGTCGGGTTATCCAGCAGGGCGAGCAGCAGGTGCTCGACCGTAATGAACTCGTGGCGTTTCTGGCGGGCTTCCACAAACGCCATGT
>DATADT010000053.1:0-2824 GCA_036258355.1 Burkholderiales bacterium | reverse complement strand
TGGCTCGCTGGCGTTACGATCGTCAACGACTTGTCTGCGCGCGACGTGCAGCTGCCGCAGGGCCAGTTCTACAAAGGCAAGAGCTTCCGCGGCTTCGGCCCGGTCGGGCCGGGACTGGTGCTGCTCGAGCCCGAGGAGTGGGCGCGCTGGCCGGAACTGCATCTGCGGCTCGCGGTGAATGGCAACACGCGCCAGGACGCCTACTGCCGCGAGATGATCCACGCGCCGGCGGCGACGCTGACCGAGCTCGCGTCGGTGCACGATCTGAACGCCGGCGACCTCATCGCGACCGGCACCCCAGCGGGTTGCGCGGCGCGTGCGCCCGGCAGGCTCGCGATGTTCGTACTGCGGCACTTGGTGAGCGAAGCCACGAAGTGGCGCCTGTTCGTAGCGAAGAACCGCAGGAACCCGGCCTACCTGAGACCCGGCGACCGCATCAGCGCCACGATCCGCACCGACGACGGCGCGATCGACCTGGGCGAGCAGACGACGCTCATCGCAGCACCATGAAAGGCATTGCCAGCATGGCCGATGTCCTGGCCGTCGAGCGCGGGCAGCCGTCGCTGCCGGCGAGCACCTACGAGATGATCCGCGTCGCGGCCGCGCAGCACGCCCGCTTGCCGGCGCTATCGTTCTTCGCGAGCATGGAGGATCACGCTCGGCCGGCGACCTGGAGCTACGAGTCGTTCTTCGCCCGCATCACCGCCACGGCCAACTTCTTCCACAGCCTCGGCGTGCGCAAGGACGATGTCGTGGCGTTCGTGCTGCCCAATCTGCCCGAGACCCATCTCACCATCTGGGGCGGCGAGGCAGCCGGAATCGTTTTCGCCATCAATCCGCTGCTCGGGCCGGCGGCGATCGGCGAGCTGTTGCGGGCCGCGGAGGCCAAGGTGCTGGTCACGGCTGCGTCGTTGGCCGGTCCGCACGTGCAGGTCCCGAGCCTGAAGCACGTCGTTCTCGTTGGCCCGGAGCTCGCCGAGGCGATCGCTCGCCAGCCGACCGACCGCCTGGTGAGCGGCCGCGCGATCCAGCCGGATGATCTTTCCTCGTTCTTCTGCACCGGCGGCACGACCGGCACGCCGAAGATCGCCATGCGCACGCACGCGAACGAGGTGGCCAATGCCTGGAGCGTGGGTCAGGTGTTCGGCGAGGCCATCGGCGCGGGCAAGACGCTCTTCTGCGGGCTGCCGCTCTTCCACGTGAACGCGGTGCTGGTCACGGGCCTGTGGCCCTTCTCGCGCGGCGCGCACGTGCTCCTCGGCACGGCGCAGGGCTACCGGGGCAAGGATGTCGTGCCCCGCTTCTGGGAGCTCGTCGAGCGGCACAGGATCAACTTCTTCAGCGGCGTTCCGACGCTCTACGCGGGGCTGCTTCAGCAGCCGATCGAAGGCCGTGACATCGGCTCGCTCGAGTACGGGCTGTGCGGCGCGGCGCCGATGCCGGTCGAGCTCATGCGCAACTTCCAGGAAAGGACCGGGCTCAAGATCCTGGAGGGTTATGGCCTGACCGAGGGGACCTGCGTCAGCACCTGCAATCCTCCGCTCGGGGAACGGCGCCTCGGCTCGATCGGCATTCGCCTGCCGCTGCAGCCGATGAAGGCAGTGGTGCTGGACCCGGCGGGCCGCTACGTGCGCGACTGCGCCGACGGCGAGGTGGGCGTGCTCGTGATCCGCGGGCCGAACGTGTTCGCGGGCTACAAGGTGGCCGAGCACAACAAGGGGCTCTGGCTCGATGCCGGAGACGGCGCGCGCTGGCTGAACACCGGCGACCTCGGACGGCGCGACGCCGAAGGCTACTTCTACCTCACGGGCAGGAAAAAGGAGCTCATCATCCGCGGCGGCCACAACATCGATCCGGCGACCATCGAGGAGCCGCTGCACCGGCACCCGGCGGTGCAGATGGCCGCCGCGGTCGGCAGGCCCGATGCGCATGCCGGCGAGGTGGCCGTGGCCTATGTCCAGCTCAAGCCCGGCGCGAGCGCTACCGAAGCGGAGCTGATGTCGTTCGCCGCGGAACACGTCGCCGAGCGCGCCGCGCTGCCGAAGAAGATCCGCATCATCCCGGCGATGCCGCTCACCGGGGTCGGGAAGATCTTCAAGCCCGAGCTCAAGCATCGCGAGATCGAGGACTCGCTCGCCGAGGCGCTGCGCGACGCGGGCGTCGAGATCCGCTCGCTGAAGGTCGGAGCCGATCCGACTCACGGCACCACGGTCGAAGTGTCAGTGGCTGCGGGCTCGGACGCGCAACTCGCCCGCAAAGTGCTGGGACGGTTCCCATTTCGATTTCGCCTGGAGTCCCCATGAGCTATGAGTTCATCGGCTCGAGGCGAGAAGGCAGGCGGTCGCGAGCGCGACGCCCGCCTGGCTGAAGAGCGCAGCCGGGTCGGCCCGTTGCTGCGCCCGTGCGCAGAGCGCTCCGGGATGCGCAAGCTCGCTCCCCCAATGCTCGGCAAGCCAGGCTTCCGGCGAGCGGCACGCTCGCGGAAGCGGCTCGCCGGCCAGCATGTCGACGAGCCGATTCGCGGCGATGTCCCCATGAGGGCCGATGTATGCTGCCGCAAGCTCCGGGGAGAGGAGTCGACCATGAAGCGCCGCAGACGCTATCTGCTGAAGACCGTTGCCGCACTGACGCTTGCATCCAGCATTCCGGGGCGCGCGGCTCGCGCGCAGCAGCCGATCCGCGCCGGATTCAGCATCGCCCAGACCGGTCCGATCTCCGCCGGTGGGCAGGCGGCGCTCGTGGCGCTGCGTATGTGGGCCGACGACGTCAATGCGAGAGGCGGCCTGGTTGGCCGCAGGCTCGAGCTCGTCGTTTACGACGACCA
>DATADT010000052.1:0-5001 GCA_036258355.1 Burkholderiales bacterium | reverse complement strand
GCGCGCGCGTTGTGGCCGAGGCCGAGGCCGTCGGAGATGCCGGCGGCGATCGCCATGACGTTCTTGACCGCACCGCCGATCTCGACGCCGACGAGGTCGCTGCTGTAGTACACGCGCATCCTGCCGCCGTGCACGAGAGCGGCCGCCTCGCGCGCGAACGCCGCATCGCGCGCCGCGAGCGTGAGCGCGCACGGCAGCCCTCGCGCCACTTCGTCGGCGAACGAAGGCCCGGAGAGCGCGCCGCAGCGGGCGGCCTGACCGAGCGTCTGCTCTACGATCTGATGCGGGAGGAGGCCGCTGTCCTGCTCGAAGCCCTTGCACAGCCAAACGAGCGCCACCTGCTTGTCGATCTTCTTCACTATGTCCCGCAATCCGGAGACCGGAGTGGCGGCGAGGACGAGCTCGCAGCGCGCGGTTTCAGCCAGGGACGACGTTACTTTGACCCCAGCGGGGATTTCGATGCCGGGAAGGTAGCGCTCGTTCCTGCGCGTGCGCGCGAGCGTGCCGGCCTGCGCCGGGTCGCGTGCCCACAGCACGACTTCGAGGCGCGCGGCGAGCACCGTTGCGATCGAGGTGCCCCAGGCGCCCGCGCCGAGCACCGCGATGCGCTTCACCGGGCGAGTTCGATCTTGGGACCGGCGGGAGTCCCGGGCGCGCCTGCGGCCTGCTGCTCCTGCTGCAGGCGCTGCATGTAAAGCGCCTCGAACGACACTGGCGCGAGCAGCACCGGCGGGAAGCCGCCGCGGATCACGAGATCCGAGATGGTCTCGCGCAGGTACGGGAAGAGGATCGTCGGGCAGGCGATGGCGAGCAGCGGGCGCAGGTCCTCGGCCGCCACATTGCGCATCTGGAAGATGCCCGCCTGCACGGCCTCGGCGAGAAACAGGGTTTTCTCGTCGACCTTTGCCGTGACGGTCGCGCTCACCGAGGCCTCGAAGTAGCCCTCGGTGAAAGGCGCCGCGGCGGTGTCGATGCGCACCTCGAGCTGCGGCTGCGCTTGCTGCATGAAGACTTGCGGCGCGTTCGGGATTTCCAGCGACACGTCCTTCACGTAGATCTTCTCGATCTGGAACGTCGCCTGAGCCTGCTGGGATTCGGTCATGAGTCCGCCTGGAGTAAAGGATCCAGCTTGCCCTCGCGCTCGAGGGCGTAGATATCATCGCAGCCGCCGATGTGGCGGCTGCCGATCCAGATCTGCGGCACGGTGCGCCGGCCGCTCTTGCGCACCATCTCCGCGCGCCGCTCGGGTTCGAGGTCGACGCGGATCTTTTCGATCGTTGCGCCTTTCGCGACGAGCAGCCGTTCCGCCGACTGGCAAAACGGGCATGCGGCAGTGGCGTACATCAGCACGCGCGCCATTACTTTTCCACCGGCAGCCCGGCCTGCTGCCAGGCGCGCAGACCGCCGGTGAGGTTCACCACGCGCGTGAAGCCCTGCTTCTTCAGTGCCGCCACCGCCTTGGAGGAACGCTCGCCGCCTTCGCAATACACGATGACGGGTCGATCCTTCCGCTTCGCCACCTCGGCGTCGTTCAGGCGCGACAGCGGCACGTTCTTCGCGCCGAGGATGTGGCCCGCGCCGTACTCGCCCGGATCGCGCACGTCGACCACCAGCGCGTCCTCGCGATTGATGAGGTGCGTCGCCTCGGCGGTGGTGACCCACGGGCCGCCGGCGCTACGCCGGAAAAGCGGCCATAGCAGCATCGCGCCGGAAACGAACGCAACGACGAAAAGGAGGAGGTTATTGCGAACGAAGTCCATGAAGTCGGAGGGGCAACTGCGAGCCGGCCATTATAATGAAGCGCGATGCGCAAGCTCGTGCTCCTGCGCCACGGCGAATCGGACTGGAACCGTGAAAACCGCTTTACCGGCTGGACCGACGTCGACCTGTCCCAGCAGGGGATAGCCGAGGCGCGCGCCGCCGGCAGGTTGCTCAGGGCCGAGGGCTACGACTTCGATGTCGCCTACACGTCGGTGCTGAAGCGAGCGATCCGCACGCTGTGGATCGCGCTCGAGGAGCTCGACCGGATGTGGCTGCCGGAGGAGAAGAGCTGGCGGCTGAACGAGCGACACTACGGCGCGTTGCAGGGCTTGAACAAGGCCGAAATGGCGGCGAAGTACGGCGAGGCGCAGGTCCTCGCCTGGCGGCGTAGCTACGACACGCCGCCTCCGCCGCTCACGCCCGACGATCCGAGATACGAAGGCAAAGATTCGCTCTATTCCGGCGTGAAAGTCCCGCTGACGGAGTCGCTGAAGGACACCGTGGCTCGCGTGGTGCCTTACTGGCAATCGAGCATCGCGCCCGCGGTACGCGCCGGCAAGCGGGTGCTCGTCGCCGCGCATGGCAACTCGATGCGCGCGCTGGTGAAGCACCTCGAAGCGCTTTCCGACGAGGCGATCGTGAAGCTCAACATCCCGACCGGCATTCCGCTCGTGTACGAGCTCGACGAATCGCTCCGGCCGGTGCGCCACTACTACCTCGGCGATCCGGACGAAGTGGCAAGGCGCACCGCTTCGGTCGCCGCGCAAGGGAAAGCGAAGGTCTGAGCCGCGCCGCCTGTGTCGCGCTCGCACTGGCCGCTTTTTCGGCCTGGGGAGCGGCGCAGGAAGACAAGCTCAAGGCGCTGCGCGGGCGCATCGAGAAGCTGAACGACGAGATCCGGCGCAGCGAATCGTCGCAGCGCGAGGCGCGTGACGCGCTGCGCGACTCGGAGCGCGCGATCTCCAACGCCAATCGCGCGCTCGAGCGCCTCGGCGCCGAAGCGCGCACGGTGCGCGGCGAGGCCGCCGGGATAGCGAAACAGCGTGAATCTTTGCAAATTCAGGTCACGACACGCGAGGCCGCGGTCGAGCGAATGCTCGCGGCGTGGGCGGCTGCCGGCACGCCCGACGCGTTGCGCGTGGTGCTCTCGGGAAACGACCCCGCCGACATCGGCCGCGCGCTGCACTACCTCGGACACATCTCGCGCGCCGCGGCGGAGCTGCTCGCCGAGCAGCGTGCCGCGGTGGCGGAGCTCGAGCGGCTCGCCGGCGATGCAAAGGCCCGCGCCGAGCGGCTGCGCGCCATCGAGCAGGCGAGCCGCGCCGATCGTGACAAATTGCTTAAGGAGCGCCACGCCCGCGCGCAGCTGCTCTCCAGCCTGTCCTCCGAGCTGCGCAAAAACCGTAATGAAATCCGCGTGCTGCGGGCCGACGAGGCACGCCTCGCGCGCATCGTGGAAGCGCTCGGGCGCAGCCAATTTCCCTCGGCCAAGGGAGCCTTTTCCAGCTTGCGCGGCAAGCTTATCCTTCCGGTGCGCGGGGAACTGACGCAGCGTTTCGGCGCTCCAAGGGGAGCGGCGGGGACGGAGACAAAAGGCGTGTTCATTCGCGCACCGCAGGGGCAGCCGGTGCGCGCCATCGCCAGGGGCCAGGTGGTCTACGCTGACTGGATGCGCGGCTTCGGCAACCTCCTGATCGTGGACCACGGCGAAAGTTACCTTTCCATCTACGCCAATAATGAGTCACTCTTGAAGGAGTTGGGCGACGCCGTGGCGCCGGGCGAGCCGATCGCCACGACGGGATCGAGCGGTGGCAACGAGGAAACGGGTTTATACTTTGAAATGCGGCACTTGGGCCGCGCCTTTGACCCGCTGTCCTGGGTCAAGAAGAAATAAGCGAGCGTCATGCACACCAGGCTTCGCAATATCGGCTTCATGTTCGTCGGCGCGGTCGCCGGCATCCTCATCAGCCTCAACTTCCAGGCCATCGCGGATCGCGCGACGCGCTCGTCGCTGCCGATCGAGGAGTTGCGCGCCTTCACCGAGGTGTTCGGCGCCATCAAGACCAACTACGTCGAGCCGGTGGAGGACAAGAAGCTCATCACCGAGGCCATCAACGGGATGCTGACGGGCCTCGATCCGCATTCCTCCTACCTCGATGCCGAGGCGTTCCGCGAGCTGCAGGTCGGCACCCAGGGCCAGTTCGGCGGCCTGGGCATAGAGGTCGGCATGGAGGACGGCTTCATCAAGGTGATATCGCCGATCGAGGACACGCCCGCGCACAAGGCGGGCATCAAGCCCGGCGACCTCATCATCAAGCTCGACGACACGCCGGTGAAGGGCATGACGCTGAACGACGCGGTGAAGCGCATGCGCGGCAAGCCGAACACCCACATCACGCTCACCATCTCGCGCAAGGGGGAGACCGCGCCGATGGTGGTCACGATCACGCGCGCGATCATTCGCGTGCAGAGCGTGAAGTCGAAGATGATCGAGCCCGGCTATGCCTGGGTGCGCGTGTCGCAGTTCCAGGAAGCGACCGCGGATCACCTGGTGAAGCACCTCGACGGCCTCTTCAAGCAGGGGCAGGTCAAGGGCATGGTGCTCGACCTGCGCAACGACCCCGGCGGGCTGCTGCACGGCGCGGTCGCCATCTCCTCTGCGTTCCTCCCCGCGAAGTCGCTCGTGGTCTCCACCGACGGCCGCGCCGAGGACGCGCGCCGCAAGTTCTACGCTAGCCCCGAGGACTACGCGCGCCGCGGCGACGACGTGCTGAAGAGCCTGCCGCAGGCGGCGAAGACCGTGCCGATGGTCGTGCTGGTAAACGGCGGCTCGGCGTCGGCCTCCGAGATCGTCGCCGGGGCGCTGCAGGACCACAAGCGCGCCAAGGTGATAGGAACACAGACCTTCGGCAAGGGCTCGGTGCAGACGATCATGCCCCTCGGCAACAACACCGCGATCAAGCTCACCACCGCGCGCTACTACACCCCGAGCGGGCGCTCGATCCAGGCGCTCGGCATCACGCCCGACATTACGGTCGAGGACCCGAGCGACACCCTCGTGCGCGTGCGCGAAGCGGACCTGCAGCGCCACCTGGAGAATGGCCGCGAGCCGGACAAGAAAGAGTCCACCGTGACGCGCAGCAAGCCGCCCGCGACGCCCGCCGAAACGAAGCCCACCGAGCTCGGCTCCAAGGACGACTTCCAGCTCTCGCAGGCGATCGCCTTCCTCAAGGGCGAGCC
>DATADT010000051.1:0-5154 GCA_036258355.1 Burkholderiales bacterium | reverse complement strand
CAAGGGAAATCGAGCTGCGCGAGGAGGAGGCGCGCCGCCAGCAGCAGCTCGCCGAACTCCAGGCGGCGGAGCTCAAGGAGAAGCAGGAACGCGAGCGCAAGGAGGCCGAGCAGAAGCTCGCGGAGCAGCAGAAAGCCGCGGAGGCTGCACCGCCTGCGGCCGCGGCCGCGCCCACGACGCTGCACGCCCCGAAGCCGGCCGAGGCGAAGACCGATAAGAAGCCGAAGAAAGCGAAGCCCACGACGGTGCTGCGCGACGACTCGGTGCGCCGTCGGCAGATCAAGACCCGCGGCGATGCAGGCGGCGGCGTGGCCGGCTGGCACGCGCGCGGCGGCACGCGGCACCGCCCGGCCGGGGCCGGCTCCGGCGAGAGCACTTTCGCGCAGCCGACGGAGCCGATGGTGCGCGAGATCGCCGTTCCGGAAACCATTACCGTCGGCGAGCTCGCCCACCGCATGTCGGTCAAGGCCGCCGAAGTGATCAAGACGCTGATGAAGCTCGGCACCATGGCCACCATCAACCAGGTCCTCGACCAGGAGACGGCGATGATCGTGGTCGAGGAGATGGGCCACAAGGCGAAGGCGGCCAAACTCGACGACCCGGAAGCCTATCTGACCGAGAGCGAGGAGCAGGCGGTGGCGGAGCTCCAGCCGCGCCCGCCGGTGGTCACGGTCATGGGTCACGTCGACCACGGCAAAACCTCGCTCCTCGACTTCATCCGCCGCACCAAGGTGGCGGCGGGCGAGGCCGGCGGCATCACGCAGCACATCGGCGCCTACCACGTCGAGACGCCGCGCGGCGTCATCACGTTTCTCGACACGCCGGGCCACGAAGCTTTCACGGCCATGCGTGCGCGCGGCGCGAAGGCGACCGACATCGTCGTGCTGGTGGTCGCCGCCGACGACGGCGTCATGCCGCAGACCGTCGAGGCCATCAATCACGCCAAGGCGGCGAATGTCCCCCTGGTCGTGGCGATGAACAAGATCGACAAGCACGAGGCAAACCCCGAGAAGGTCAAGCGGGACCTCCTCACCCACGGCGTAGTGCCCGAGGAATACGGCGGCGACTCGCCCGTCATCCCGGTGTCGGCGAAGACCGGCCAGGGCGTCGACGAGCTGCTCGAGCAGGTGCTGCTGCAGGCCGAGGTGCTCGAGCTCAAGGCGCCAACCGACGCGCCAGGCAAGGGCGTGGTGATCGAGGCGCGCCTCGACAAGGGCCGCGGCCCGGTCGCCACGCTGCTCGTACAGTCGGGATCCTTGCGTCGCGGCGACATCGTGCTCACCGGGGCGGTGTACGGCCGCGTCCGGGCGATGCTCGACGAGAACGGCAAGCCCGTGCAAACGGCCGGGCCTTCTATTCCGGTCGAGATTCAGGGGCTGTCCGAGGTGCCGACCGCGGGCGAGGAGGCGATGGTCATCGCCGACGAGCGCAAAGCGCGCGAAATCGCGCTCTTCCGTCAGGGCAAGTTCCGCGACGTCAAGCTCGCCAAGCAGCAGGCGGCCAAGCTCGAGAACATGTTCGAGCAGATGGGCGAGGGCGAGAAGAAGGTGCTGACGCTCGTCATCAAGGCCGACGTCCAGGGCTCGCAGGAGGCGCTGGTGCACGCGCTCACGCGCCTTGCCACGGACGAAGTCAAGGTCACCGTGGTGCACGCCGGCGTGGGCGGCATCACCGAGTCGGACGTCAACCTCGCGATGGCCTCGCGCGCAGTGATCATCGGCTTCAACACCCGGGCCGATACCACCGCGCGCAAGCTGATCGAGTCGGCCGGCATCCAGGTCCGCTACTACAACATCATTTATGACGCGGTGGAGGAGATCAAGGCGGCGCTCTCCGGCATGCTCGCGCCCGAGCGCAAGGAGTCGGTGCTCGGTATGGTGGAGGTGCGCCAGGTGTTCCGCATTTCGAAGGTCGGCACCGTCGCGGGCTGCTACGTGCAGGAGGGCCTGGTGAAGCGCAACGCGCAGGTGCGCGTGCTGCGCGACAACGTGGTCATCCATACCGGCGAGATCGAATCGCTCAAGCGCTTCAAGGACGACGTGCGCGAGGTGAAGGCCGGGTTCGAGTGCGGCATCTCGCTCAAGAACTTCTCGGATATCAAGGAAAAGGACCAGTTCGAAGTCTTTGAGGTCCTGGAGGTCGCGAGGACTCTTTGAGGAAAGGGCAAGGTCGCCCGCAGAAGCTGGGCGACCTGATCCAGCGCGAGCTCTCCGAGCTCTTGCAGCGCGAGCTGCGCGACCCGCGCGTCGGCATGATCACGATCACCGGGGTGGACGTCTCCCCGGACTTCTCGCACGCCAAGGTGTTCTACACCACGCTCGACCCGGCGCACGTGGCGGACGCGGCCAAGGGCCTGAGGCGCGCCGCCGGCTTCTTGCGCTCGCAGCTCGCAAGACGCATCAAGCTCTACACGACGCCCGAGCTGCGCTTCGAGTACGACGAGTCGGTGGAGAGAGGGGACCGGCTTTCCCGCCTCATTAGCAGTGTCATCAAAAAAGATGATTGACGGCGCCCTGCTGCTCGACAAGCCCGTCGGCGCGAGCTCGAACGCGGTGCTGCAACGGGCGAAGAGGCTCCTCGGCGCGACGAAGGCCGGCCACGCGGGCACGCTGGACCCGCTCGCCTCGGGACTGCTCATCGCGCTGCTCGGTGAGGCGACGAAGTTCGCCGGGCCGCTGCTCGATGCGGACAAGGAATACCTGGCGACGCTCGCGCTCGGCAGCCGCACTTCCACCGGGGATGCCGAGGGCGAGGTCATCGAGAAAAAGCCGGTGGATGTCACCCCGGCCGCGCTGGCCGGGGTACTGGAGCGCTTCCGCGGCGAGATCGAGCAGGTGCCGCCGATGCACTCGGCGCTCAAGCACAAAGGCACGCCGCTCTACCGGCTGGCGCGGCGCGGCGAGGAAGTCGCTCGCGCTGCGCGCCGGGTTCGCATCTCCGCCCTCGAAAAGCTGAAGTTCGAAGTTCCCGTACTCGTCATACGCGTGGTCTGCAGCAAGGGGACCTACATCCGCGCGCTCGCTGAGGATATTGGGGCGGCGCTCGGCTGCGGCGCCCATCTGTCCGCCTTGCGTCGCACCGCCTCGGGGCGTTTTCGCGTCGAGGACGCGCTGACCTTGGAGACGCTGGAAGCGCTGCCGATGCCCGAGCGCCCGCGGAGCCTGCTGGCTTTGCCGGCTCTTCTGCACGGATTGCCGCGCGCCGAGCTGGGCACCGCCGACGAAGCGCGCCTGCGGCTGGGCCAGGCGCTGAAGATTCGCGGGCTCCAGCGCGGCCTGTGCGCGGTCGTGCGCCCCGACGGCGCCGTGATCGGGCTCGGCGAGGCCGACGGCGACGGTGGCTTGAAGCCACTGAGGCTCACCCAAACGGCTGAAAAACACTTAAAATCCGCGGCTCACATGAAGAGAGAATAGAGCGATGGCTTTACAGGTAGTGCAGAAGGAGCAGGTCGTAAAGCAGTACCAGCGTTCCGGCAAGGACACCGGCTCGCCCGAAGTGCAGATCGCGCTCCTCACCGAGCGTATCAACAGCCTTGCCGAGCACTTCAAGACGCACGTCAAGGACTTCCATTCGCGCCGCGGGCTCCTCAAGCTGGTGAGCCAGCGCCGCAAGCTGCTCGATTACCTTAAGGGCAAGGACGCGGACAAGTACCGCGGCCTCATCGAGCGGCTGAGCCTCCGGAAATAGACTCCCCGCCGATGCCGTCAAGTCGAGCGCTCATCGCCCGATGAGCGCTTTTTGCTTTCAAGGATTCCCGTGACCCCCATCAAGAAGACCTTTTCCTACGGAGCCCACCAAGTCACTTTCGAAACCGGCGAGATCGCGCGCCAGGCGCACGGTTCGGTGGTGTGCTCCATGGACGATACCGTCGTCCTCGCCACGGTCGTCGCGGCCAATGAGCCGCGCGCCGGCCAGGACTGGTTCCCCCTCACCGTCGATTATGTCGAGAAGACCTACGCCGCGGGCAAGATCCCGGGCGGGTTCTTCAAGCGCGAGGGCCGGCCCTCGGAGAAGGAGACGCTGACCTCGCGGCTCATCGACCGGCCGATCCGGCCGCTGTTTCCGGACGGCTTCCTGAACGAAGTGCAGGTCGTCGCGACGGTGCTGTCGCTCAACCCGGAGATCGATTCCGACATCCCGGCGATGCTCGCAGTCTCGGCCGCGCTAGAGCTCTCGGGCATCCCGTTCAACGGCCCGATCGGCGCCTGCCGCGTCGGCTACGTCGGCGGCGACTACGTGCTCAACCCGACCGCGTCGCAGCTCAAGGAGTCGAAGCTCAACCTGGTCGTCGCCGGGACGGAGCAGGGCGTGATGATGGTCGAGTCCGAGGCGCTCGAGCTGCCCGAGGACACGATGCTCGGCGCGGTGATGTACGGCCATCAGCAGATGCAGGCCGCGATCCAGGCGATCCACGAGCTCGCCGAGCTCGCCGGCAAGCCGGCCTGGGAATGGCAGCCGCCGGCGAAGGCGGACGCGCTGATCGCGCGCGTTGCAGAGCTGGTCGAGTCCGACTTCCGCGCCGCGTTCTCGGTCAAGCAGAAGCAGGCGCGCAACACCCGCCTCGCGGAAATACGCAAGGCCGCGCTCGACAAGCTCCTTGCCGACAGCCCGCAGGTGGACGTCAACCGGGTCAAGGAGACGTTCTTCAACCTCGAGTCCAGGATCGTGCGCAGCCAGATCCTCGATGGCGAGCCGCGCATCGACGGACGCGATACGCGCACCGTGCGGCCGGTCAACGTGCGGGTCGGCGTGCTGCCGCGCACTCATGGTTCGGCCTTGTTCACCCGGGGAGAAACCCAGGCGCTGGTCACCGTGACGCTCGGCACCGGCCGCGACGAGCAGATCATCGACGCGCTCTCGGGTGAATACCGCGAGCGCTTCATGCTCCACTACAACATGCCGCCGTACGCGACCGGCGAGACCGGGCGCGTCGGGCCGCCGAAGCGGCGCGAGATCGGACACGGCCGCCTCGCCAAGCGCGCGCTGGTCGGCCTGCTCCCGACGCAGGAGGAATTCGGCTACTCGATTCGCGTCGTGTCCGAGATCACCGAGTCGAACGGCTCCTCGTCGATGGCCTCGGTGTGCGGCGGCAGCCTGGCGCTGATGGACGCGGGCGTGCCGGTCAAGGCGCACGTCGCCGGCATCGCCATGGGC
>DATADT010000050.1:0-2517 GCA_036258355.1 Burkholderiales bacterium | reverse complement strand
CGCGGATCCGCCGGAGGAGAAAAAGTAGTAGCATCGGCCGGGGAGCACGAGAGGAGGCTCGGCTGGAGATCCGCGAACGGCTGCGCGCCCTTCCCGCGGGCGCGCTCACGGCGCTGCGACGCGGGATCGAGAAGGAGAGCCTGCGCGTGCAGGCCGACGGCTCGCTCGCGCTCACCCCGCATCCGGCGAGCCTCGGATCGCCGCTCACCCACCCGCACATCACCACCGATTTCAGCGAGAGCCAGCTCGAGCTCATTACCGGCGTTCATGCCGACGCCGACGCGTGCCTGCAGGAGCTGACCGAGATCCACCAGGTAGTGATGCGCGCGATCGCGGGCGAGCTTCTATGGGCTTCCAGCATGCCGTGCGACCTGCCCGCGGATGACGCGATCCCGATCGGGCGCTACGGCACCTCCAACGTCGGGCGGGCGAAAAGCGTCTACCGCATGGGGCTTTCGTACCGCTACGGCCGCCGCATGCAGACCATCTCGGGCATTCATTACAACTTCTCGCTGCCCGGGGTCGGCAACGACGGTTATTTCGCGCTGATGCGCAACTTCCGCCGCCTTTCCTGGCTGCCCCTCTATCTTTTCGGCGCTTCGCCGGCCGTGTGCACTTCGTTCGTCGAGGGCCGCGCGCACGCGCTGAAGGAGCTCGCGCCGGGGACGCTTTACCTGCCGTATGCAACGTCGCTGCGCATGGGACGGCTCGGCTACCAGAGCGAGGCACAGGCGAAGCTGGCGGTAAGCTACAACAGCCTCGCGAGCTACGCCGCTTCGCTCCAGGAAGCGCTCACCGTGCCTTACCCGCCGTACGAGAGGATCGGCGTCCGGGACAAGGATTCTTATCGTCAGCTCTCGACGAGCCTGCTGCAGATCGAGAACGAGTTCTACAGTCCGATCCGGCCCAAGCGCCGCATCAAGCCGGGCGAGCGGCCGCTGCATGCGCTGCGCGAGCGCGGTGTCGAGTACGTGGAAGTTCGCCTGATCGACCTCGATCCGTTCAATCCGGTCGGGATCAACGCGCAGACCATGCGCTTCCTCGATATCCTGCTCCTCTACTGCCTGGTCGCAGAGAGCCCGCCGGACAACCCGGAGGAGCTCGCTGCGATCGCTCGCAACAAGCTGCGCGGCGCGCAGGAGGGACGCAAGCCCGGGCTCAAGCTCGAGCGCCGTGGCGGGCAAATCGCGCTTCTCGACTGGGGAAAGGAAGTGGTCTCGGCGTGCGAGCCGATCGCGCAGGCGCTCGACGATGCGCGCGGCGGCGCGGCTTACAGGGATTCCTTACAGGCGGCACACGGAGCGTTGGCCGATTCCGATGCCGTTCCTTCGGCCCGCGTCCTGCACGCCATGGCGCGCAACCACGGCAACTCGCACATTCGCTTGACCCTCGCCGAGTCACTCTCGCACCGCGGCACCCTCCTCGGCATCCCGCTCAAGCCCGAGGTGGAAGAGCGCTTCGCGCGCCTCGCGGAGGAATCGGTCGCAAAGCAGAAGAAAATCGAGGCGTCCGACCGCGTGGACTTCGAGACCTACCGGCAGCGCTACCTCAACCCCGTGCTGCTGCAGGCCGAGGCTTTGGAAAAATAGCTTACTTCCCGCCGGCGTAGGCCGTGCCCCTGCCGTCGGGCGCCCACACCACTTCGGCGTCGACCGCATAGAGCGAGCACGGCCCGGTCGCTTTGGTGCGGCACTCGCGTACCGCGACGTCGGCGGCGTCCGGAAGGCCGCCGGCGAAGCCGCAGCGGCCGTCGGCGCTTACGGCGTAGGCGCGCGGGGTGGGAGCCTCGAGGAAGGCGCGGTAGAGGCCGCGGCAGGCGTCGGTGCGCACGTGCGGCAGGCGGTCCACGGCGACGATCTGCCGCCCCGCGTCGAGACGCTCGAACGGGATGCCGTGCTTGCTGAGGAACTGCTCGACCGCAGGCAGCCAGACGCGCACGCCGAGCATCTCGCTGAAGATGTAGTGGCCGTCGCGGCCGAACGCCGGCTGCAGGACGTAATCGGCGCGGGCGCCGGCGGCGGTGAAGCGCTCGTACCACAGGCGTGATGTCTGCGCGTTGAAAAAAAGGTCGTTCTCCGCGTAGTGCAAGAGCACCGGTGCTTTCACATTCCTGCCGACCGATTCGAGCAGCTTCGCGACTGGCTCGATCGCGCAGGGAACGCCGGGATGGAAATCGGGGTCGCCGCCGCGTCCCGCGGCGAAGCTCAGCACCGCGAGCAGGCCCTGTGGGTTGCGCGTGCCCGCGGTGTACATCGACACGATGCCGCCCGCCGACTGTCCGGCGAGGATCATGCGGTTGGCGTCGACGTAGGGCAGCGCGCGCGCGTATTCATACGCAGCCATCACGTCGTCCGCGGCCGCCTGCTCGCCCTTGCGGTAATCGGGATTGGCGCAGCTTCCCGGGTCCTCGGCGAACTCACCGCCAGTTTCGCCGAAGCCCCGGCGCAGCGGCATCACCACCACGTAGCCCCTGCGCGCGAAGACCGAGGCGGCGTTCACGAGGAGGTCGGTCGATTC
>DATADT010000049.1:0-2880 GCA_036258355.1 Burkholderiales bacterium | reverse complement strand
CCGCTCTACGGCGATGCGCTGGCGCAGCGCCCCGACCAGAAGGCGCTCGCCGTCTATCTCGCGATCATGGTCGCCGGCAGCGGCTTCATGATCGTGGTCGCGGTCGGCGGCCTGATCCGCAATCTGCTCGTCTTTCCGCTGTCGCGAAGATCCCCGGCGAGGTCTCCTGTAGTCCCGGCTTGACGCCCGTCAATACGGCGGGACGGCGAACTGATATTCATGCCACACGGCACAACAAAGGAGGATTCCTATGAATCTCCTTGTGGAGCGTGTGGACGTATGGGCGGCGGCCATTCCGGACAAGCCGGGCGCGCTCGCCGCGGTTCTCGCGGCGCTGCGCGATGCGGGAGCGAACCTGCAATTCATCATTTCGCGGCGCTCGCCGGAGAAGCCGGGCTGGGCGGTGGTGTTCGTAACGCCGCTCGAGAGTGACGGGGAAATCGGCGCCGCGGCGACGCTGGGCTTCAACGTCACGCAACGCCTGCATTCGGTGCGGATCCTCGGCGAGGACCGCCCGGGGGTTGCCGCGGAGCTGACGCAGCGGCTTGCCGACGCTGGCATCAACCTGCGCGGATTCTCGGCCTCCGTGATCGGCGGGCGATTCGTCGCCTACGTCGGCCTGGACTCGGTCGAGGATACGAACAAGGCGCTGGAGGTCCTGGAGGCGGTCGAGACGGCCGCCTGAGGAACGAACCAGGCGAGCTTCGAGCGCAGGCGGACGACCTCCCCGACGATGAGCAGCGCCGGGGGCTTCGCGCCGCGCGCGAGCGCGGGCAGAGTTTCGAGCGTGCCCACGGTGACGCGCTGCTCGGGAAGCGTCGCTCTCTCGACCAACGCCGCGGGCTTCGAAGCGGGCATGCCGTGCGCGATCAGGCCGTCGCAGATCTGCGCGAGCGCGCCGACGCCCATGTAGACGGCGAGCGTCTGGCCAGTGCGCGCGAGCGCCTCCCAGTCGAGTTGTGCCGAGCCGTTCTTCAGGTGTCCGGTCACGAATACGCACGACTGTGCGTAGTCGCGATGCGTAAGCGGGATGCCCGCGTACGAGGCCGCGCCGGTAGCTGCGGTGATGCCGGGCACGACCTCGAACGCGATGCCCTGCTCGAGCAGCGCCTCGATCTCCTCGCCGCCGCGGCCGAAGATGAACGGGTCGCCGCCCTTGAGGCGCACCACGCGCTTGCCCTCGCGCGCGAGGCGCACCATGAGCGCGTTGATCTCGCCCTGCGGCAGCGCGTGGTTGTCCTGCTCCTTGCCGACGTAAACGCGCTCGGCGTCGCGCCGCGCGAGATCCACGAGCGGCTTGGAGACGAGATGATCGTAGAGCACGACGCTCGCCGACTGCATGACGCGCAGCGCGCGCAGCGTGAGCAGCTCCGGGTCTCCCGGCCCCGCGCCGACCAGGCTGACGAAACCGAGCTTGGCTTTAGGTTCGTTGAGCGTCGCTTCCAAGGCTCTTGCTGCGGCCATCTCGTTGCCGGAAACTGCCATGTCGGCGATCGGGCCGTCGACCACGTCCTCCCAGAAGCGGCGGCGCGCCTCGGGATCCGGATAACGCGCTTTTGAAGCGCCACGAAAGCGGCCGATCAGCGCCGCCAGGCGGCCGAAGCCGAACGGAACCAAGCTCTCGATCATGGTGCGCAGCTTGCGCGCGAGCACCGGGGACGCACCAGCGCTGGAAATGGCGATCTGCAGCGGCGGCCGGTCCACCACCGAGGGCATGATGAATGTGGACAGCCCCGCGTTGTCGGCGACGTTCACCGGGATGCGCAGCGCTCGTGCGGCCGTCGATACCGCCTCGTTGACCGCCGGATCGTCGGTCGCGGCGATCGCGATGTCGGCGCCGACGAGGTCGCCGGGCTGAAAACGCTTCTGTTCGAGCCTGACCGCCCCCAGCACCGCGAGCTCCGAAAGCCGCGCGCAGAATTCCGGCGCGACCGCGGTGACGCGGATGCCGGAGCGCAGCAAGGCTTCGGCCTTGAGCGCCGCGACCTGCCCGCCGCCGACGACGACGCCGGGCTTGCCGCGCAGGTCGAGGAAAGCGGCGAAGTACGCGCGATCCGCCGCCGGAGCGAGAGCCATGTCCGAACCCTAAGGGGCGTCGCGTGGGGCGTCTTTGATGTAGGTTAAATCGCCGCCCGGCCTGCAGGAGCATTCTTCCGGCATGCATCGCCTTGGGGGCTGCGTAGCTCTCCTCGCGTGCCTTCCGGCCTTCGCCGCCGAGCCCGCGCCCGAGCGGCGCGCCCAGCTCGTCGAGCTGGTGCGCCAGGACTGCGGCTCGTGCCATGGGCTCACGCTCAAGGGCGGGCTCGGCCCTTCGCTCGAGCCCGCGGCGATGGCGGACAAGGACGCCGCGCAGCTCGAATTCGTCATCCTCCACGGCCGGCGCGGCACGCCGATGCCGCCGTGGCGCGCCTTCCTAACCGAGGACGAGGCGCGCTGGATCGTCCAGGCCCTGAAGAAAGGTTTGCCGAAATGAAGAAATGGATGTTCACCGGCCTCGCTTGCGTGACGGTCGCGGCCTGTTCCACGCCTGCTCTGAGAGGAACGGGAGATCTCGGCGTGGTGGTCGAGCGCGCCGCGGGGCGTGTGATGCTGGTGGAGACGACGCAGCGCACCGCGATCGGCCGGGTGGCCGGGCTCGGCGACCTGTCGCACGCCTCGATCGTCTTTTCGCGCGACGCGCGCTACGCGTACGTGTTCGGGCGCGACGGCGGCCTGACCAAGGTCGACATCCTCGCCGCGCGCATCGAGCGGCGCGTGGTCCAGTCCGGCAACGCCATCGGCGGCGCGATCTCGCAGGACGGACGCCTGGTCGCGGCGGCGAACTACACCCCGGGCGGCATCCGCATCTTCGACGCCGGCACGCTCGAGCTCGTGTCGGAA
>DATADT010000048.1:0-4977 GCA_036258355.1 Burkholderiales bacterium | reverse complement strand
CGGTCGGCCATCGTCTTCATGACGTGGCGGGCGAACTCGGGCGACTCGCGCACCAGCAGGTCGAACTGCCGGGCGTCGACCAGCACGAAGCGGCAATCGGTGCGCGTAATCGCGGTCGCGCTGCGGGACGAGGAATCGATCAGCGCCATTTCGCCGAGCAGCGCACCCGAGTACGCGAGCTCGACCACTTTGCCGCCGACCGAGATCTCGACCGTTCCCTGGAGCAGGACGTACATGTCCTTGCCCGGGTCGCCCTCCCGGAAGACCACAGCGCCGCGGGGCAGCGTCAGGATGTTGCGCGCCGCCTTGAAGTACGCGACGAGGTCCACGGGCTCAGTGCTTGGGCGGCGGGCGTTTCTCGATGAAGGCGTCCATCCCAGCGCGCCCTTCTGCATGGGCGAAGCTCGCCGCGATGACGCCGGAGGCGAGCGCGTAGGCCTGCTCGAGGCCGAGGTCCATCTGCTGGTAGAAGGCGCGCTTGCCCGCGGCCACTGTGGCTGGCGGCTTGGCCGCAAGGGTTCTTGCAAGGGCCAGAACCGCGTCGTCAAGCTCCTCCGGCGATACGACTTTATTGACGAGCCCCCATTCGAGCGCGCGGGCGGCGCTGATCGGTTCGCCGGTCAAGAGCATCTCCATGGCGTGCTTGCGCTGCAGGTTGCGGCCCACCGCCACGCCCGGGGTCGAGCAGAAGAAGCCCCAAGTGACGCCGCTCGTGGCGAACTTCGCCGCGTCGGAAGCGACCGCCAGGTCGCACTGCGCGACGAGCTGGCAGCCGGCCGCCGCGGCCGCGCCGTTCACCTTGGCGATCACCGGCTGCGGCAGCCTCGGGATCGCCTGCATCATGCGGCTGCACTGATTGAAGAGCGCCTCGATCTTCGGCAGCTCCTTGAGCGCCCGGATCTCCTTCAGATCGTGCCCGGCGCAGAAGCCTTTTCCGTTTGCGGCGATGATGACCACACGAACGTCCCGACTGGAATCTATTTGATCAAAGGCGCCTTGAAGCGCAGACAGCATTTCGCTTGTCAGCAGGTTCATCTGCTGCGGGCGATTCATGGTGAGCGTGCAGATGCCGTCGCGGTCTTCGCGCAGGAGCACGGGCTGGTCGGGGTGAGGGACGGCGCTCAGAGGCGTTTCTCCTAGGTATCGATTGCAGCTGTGGATTTTGCTTTCTCACGCAGCACGAACTTCTGGATCTTGCCGGTCGAGGTCTTGGGCAGCTCGCCGAACACCACCGTGCGCGGCGCCTTGAACCTGGCCATCTGGCCGCGGCAGAACTCGATGAGCTCCTGCTCGGTGGCTTTCGAGCCGGGCTTGAGCTCGACGAACGCACACGGGGTCTCGCCCCACTTCGAGTCGGGACGCGCCACGACGGCTGCGGCCAGGACAGCGGGGTGGCGGTAGAGCACGTCCTCCACCTCGAGCGAAGAAATGTTCTCGCCGCCGGAGATGATGATGTCCTTCGACCGGTCCTTGATCTTCACGTAGCCGTCGGGCTGCATCACCGCCAGGTCGCCCGAATGGAACCACCCGCCTTCGAAGGCCTCGCGGGTCGCTTTCGGGTTCTTCAGGTAACCCTTCATCGTGATGTTGCCGCGGAACATGATCTCGCCCATGGTCTCGCCGTCGGCGGGCACCGGCTTCATGGTCTCGGCGTCCATCACGGTGAGCCCCTCCTCCACCGTGTAGCGGATCCCTTGTCGCCCGTTCAGGCGCACCTGCTCGGCGAGCGGCAGGCGCTCCCAGTCCGGGTGCTTCGCGCAAACGCTGGCCGGGCCGTAGGTCTCGGTGAGACCGTACACGTGGGTGATGTTGAACTCCATCTTCTGCATGCCCTCGATCATCGCCGCCGGCGGCGCCGCCGCGGCCACCAGGCCGCTCACCTGGTGCGCGATGCCCCGCTTCATCTCCTCCGGCGCGTTAATCAGCATCTGGTGCACGATCGGCGCGCCGCAGTAGTGAGTTACCCGGTGCTTCTTAATGAGATCGAAAATCAACGCTGGATCGACGCGCCGCAGGCAAACGCTGGTGCCCGCGTTCGCGGCCATGGTCCAGGGAAAGCACCAGCCGTTGCAGTGGAACATCGGCAGCGTCCAGAGGTACACCGAGTGGTGCGGCATGCCCCAGACGAGGATGTTGCCCACGCCGTTCAGGTAGGCGCCGCGATGGTGGTAGACGACGCCTTTCGGGTTGCCGGTGGTGCCCGAGGTGTAGTTGAGCGAGATCGCCTCCCACTCATCCTGCGGCCAGCGCCAGGCGAAGTCCGGGTCCCCTTCCTGGAGCAACTCCTCGTAGGTCGTCTCGCCCAGGCGCTTGCCGCCGCCGAACTCGGGATCCTCGGCATCGATCACCGGGATCTCGCGCTTTACCTGGCGCAGGGCGCCTTCGATGGTCGGCGAGAACTCGCGGTCGGTGATGAGGAGCTTCGCCTCGCCGTGCTCCAGCATGAACGCGATCGCCTCGGGGTCGAGGCGGGTATTCAGGGTATTCAGCACCGCGCCGCACATCGGAACACCGAAATGCGCCTCGTACATCGGCGGAATGTTGGGCAGCATCACGGCCACGGTGTCGCCAACACCGATGCCGCGCTTCGCGAGCGCCGAGGCGAGCCGCCGGCAGCGCGCGTAGGTGTCCTTCCAGGTGTAGCGCTGCGCGCCGTCCACGACGGAAGTCCGCCCGGGATAGACGTAAGCGGCGCGCTCGATGAACGAGAGCGGGGTTAGCGGAGCGTAGTTGGCAGGGTTCTTGTCGAGGTCCCGGTCGTAGATGGTCGCGGGCATGGCCAAGTATAGCCTTCCGCCGCAGGGCATAGGCCGGGTGACGCAACTCCGGGGTCCTCGCCGGGGTGCTCGAGGGCCGGCGCTCGCCTGCCAAGTTCGTGCTCTTCGACCACGCCGAGCGGCGTGGCGTGTAAACCCGATAGCCTAGACGCGGAGCCTTCTCCAGACGCTCGGGCTTTTGGCGTCGTTCTCCATCGCATCCAGGTACTGCTCATGCGCGGCCAGCTCCTCGGGCGATGCGCGCTGCACGATGAGCTTTGAAACATCCAGGATGATCCCGGCCGCGCCCGCCGCGGCGGCCGCCGGCGCCTCGAGCTCCATCATCAGGCTCTCCTGCCCGCGCGTCATCGCGAGGTAGCACTCGGCGAGGAGGCAGGCGTCGGCGAGCGCGCCGTGCAGCGTGCGCCTGGAGTTGTCGACGAGGTAGCGCTCGCAGAGCGCATCGAGCGAGTTCTTCTTTCCCGGATGCAGCTCCTTGGCGAAGAGAAGCGTGTCGGTGATCGTGGCGACGTGGTCCTGCAGCCGCCCGAGGCGCGCGAGCTCGAGCTCCATGTTGAGGAACTCGACGTCGAAATCCGCGTTGTGGATGATGAGCTCGGCGCCGCGGATGTAGTCCACGAACGCAGGGGCGATGTCGGCGAATTTCGGCTTCGCGGCGAGGTCCTCGCGCGTCAGGCCGTGCACTCGGGTGGCGCCGAGTTCCACCTCGCGCTCCGGGTTGATGTACGTGTGGAAGATCCGCTCGCTCACGCGCCGGCTCAGGAGCTCGACGCAGCCGATCTCGATGATGCGATCCCCCAGCTTGGGGTTCAGTCCCGTCGTTTCTGTGTCAAGGACTATCTGTTTCAGAAAATACCCCCGCTTCATCCCCGCTTGCGGGGATGCCCCTATTGGCGAGCTCGTCCGCCCGCTCGTTCTCGGGATGCCCGGCATGGCCGCGCACCCAGTGCCATCCTATGTCGTGCTTCGCCGCGAGCTCGTCGAGGCGCCGCCACAGGTCTTCGTTCTTCACCGGCTTCTTGTCGGCGGTGCGCCAGCCGCGGCGCTTCCAGTCCCGTATCCACGTCGAGATGCCTTTCATGACGTAGAGCGAGTCGGTGTAGAGCTCGACGCGGCTCGGGCGCTTCAGCGCTTCGAGCGCGCGGATCGCCGCCATGAGCTCCATGCGGTTGTTGGTGGTCGCCGCCTCGCCGCCCCACAGCTCCTTTTCCCTGCCGTCGTAGCGCAGCAGCACTCCCCAGCCGCCGGGGCCGGGGTTGCCACGGCAGGCGCCATCGCTGTAAATCTCGACGACGCCCTCACTCATGATGGCTCTTGTGGGTGCGCTGGGAAACCGGCGCGAGCGCCCGGCGCCGCGCGCGTTCCTGGCGCCACGCGGGCGTGACGATGCGCATGCCGTGCACGCGCTTGACCGCCCGAACGACATAGACGCCCCCGGTTACCGGCCACCATCGCGCGCCGGCCTTGTCCATGAACGAAAATCGCTCGAGCCATCGCGGATCGCGAAAGGGCGGCGCATAGCAGCCGAACTTGCCGCCGTTCAGCTCGAAGCCCAGCACGCGCAGCCATTCGCGCAGCCGCAGCAGGCCGATGAATTTCGCATCCCAGGGGGCGCCGTTCCGGCGCCGGGTGAACGCCTGCCGCAGGCGCCAGAGCGATACGGTGTTGAAGCCCGAGATCACCACTTGGCCCTCCGGCATCAGCACGCGCTCCACCTCGCGTAAGACATCGTGAGGGTTGTGGTGCCCTTCGAGCACATGCGGCAGCGCGACAAGATCCACGCTCTGCGACGCGAGCGGCAGCTGGAGCGGGTCCGCGGCCAGGTTCGCGCCCTGCTCCAACGCCAGCGTAAAGCGATACGGAATGCGGTTCTGTCGCAGGAAATCGACATCGGGTAGTCCGACTTGTACCGCCCGGAAGCCAAACACGTCATCAGCAGCGCTGGCATACTGCGCAAGCTCCCAGTCGAGCACGTACGCTCCCTGGGGGGTGGAGAGCCACCCTGAAAGCGATGAGCGACCGCCGTTATACTTCAGCGCCCCGTTCTGGACGAAGGGTTGGTGCATGCGTGAAGTGGTTCCGTTGGAGGTTGTTCCGGTTGCCGCGTTCAAGGACAACTATGTCTGGACGCTGCGCAACGCGACGCACGCGGCGGTGGTGGATCCCGGCGAGGCGCGGCCGGTGCTCGATTATCTGGCGC
>DATADT010000047.1:0-5039 GCA_036258355.1 Burkholderiales bacterium | reverse complement strand
GCGGGCGAGCGCGGCGAGGCGCTCGCGCGGCGTGCCGCGAAACATCGGCAAGCGCGAAAGCAGCGCTATCGCGCCGCCGTCGGCCGCTGGTCCTGGCCGTGGACTTCTCGCACGCCGAGCCACCTGCAAAGTGTCCGCCTGTGGCGGCGGCGGAACTTGATGTAAGTCAAGCGCGTGCGATGAGGCGCGGATCTCCCGACGCTGGAACGGCGTCGTGGTGCTCAGGACATCGGGTTCGGCGACGCCGCCGGATCGGGCGGCAGAGGAATGAACTCGTCGTGGTCGAGATCAGGCAGCTTGATGCGCCCGGCCCGCCAGTCAGCCTTCGCCTGCTCGATCCGCTCGCGCGAGGACGAGACGAAGTTCCACTCGATGAAGCGCTCACCCACCGGCTCGCCGCCGAGCAGCATGACGGTCGCCGGGGTAACAGCGCGCAGCGTCGCTTGGCGCCGCGGGCTAAAGACAAGCATCTCCCCTGTCTCGAAGCGCCGGCCGCCGGCCTCGAGCGCACCCGAAGCCACGTAAGCAGCCCGTTCAGGATATTCGGTGCCGAGGTCGACGACTGCGTCCCGCGAAAGCTCGCAGTGGAGATAGAAGAGCGGCGAATACACCGGCACCGGTGACTTTGCGCCGAAGGCCTCGCCTGCGATGAGGCGGATGGATTTTCCACGCTCTTCGAAGCCTGGCAGATCCGACGCCCCATGATGCGAGAACCCCGGGTCGGTCTCTTCCTTCTCCTTCGGGAGCGCGATCCAGGCCTGGATGCCGTCCATGTGCCCGCCCTCGCGCCGCGCGCGCTCGAAGCGCTCCGAATGCGTGATGCCGCGCCCGGCGGTCATCCAGTTCACTTCGCCGGGGCGGATCGGCTGTTCCGAGCCGACGCTGTCCCGGTGCATGATTTCGCCCGCGAAGAGATAGGTGAGCGTCGATAGCCCGATGTGAGGATGGGGCCGCACGTCCACGGTGCGCGGTACGCCCGGCGGGAAATCCACCGGGCCCATGTGGTCGAAGAATATGAACGGGCCCACCATGCGCCGTTTGGCGAACGGCAGCACGCGGCCCACCTCGAAGCCGCCGAGGTCGCGGCGGCGCTGGGTTATGACAAGCTCGATCATGCCCAAGCATCGCCCATCCGCACGTTTCTTGCACGTCACGAAAGCCGTGATTTCGCGGATCCTTCTCGCTCTCGTGCTGGCGGCGATACCGAGCATACTGTCGGCGCAGCAGTGCCAGCCGCGGGAAACTCGCGAGCCGAACGCCCCCGAGCAGCGTCCCGCCTTCCCCGGCCAGACGCGCGCCTGCGAGGAGAAGTCGAACGTCGCTTTCAACGTCGTAGTGCTGGCGCAGGGGCTGGAGAGGCCTTGGGCGGTCGAGCCGCTGCCCGGCGGCGACCTTCTGGTCACCGAGAAGCCCGGCCGAATGCGCATCGTATCGGCGACGGGCGAAGTGGGCGAGCCGATCGCCGGGGTGCCGCAGGTCGACGCCCTCGGCCAGGGCGGGCTGTTCGACGTCGCGCTCAGCCCGGACTTCGAGTCCGATCGCACGATCTTCTTCAGCTACTCGGAGCCGCGCGAGGGCGGCAACGGCACGACCGTGGCCAGGGCTGCGTTGTCCGGAACAGCGCTGACCGATGTGCGCGTGATCTTTCGCGCGATGCCCACCTACGCCGGCACCCTGCATTACGGTTCGCGCCTCGCGTTCGGCCCGGACAGGATGCTCTACGTGAGCACCGGCGAGCGTTCCGACATGCCGATGCGCAAGTACGCGCAGCAGCCCGATAGCCAGCTCGGCAAGATTGTGCGCGTCGCGCCGGACGGCTCGAGCTTCGAGATCTGGACGCTCGGTCACCGCAACGTGCAGGCAATGGCGTTCGATCCGCAGGGGCGGCTCTGGGTCGTGGAGCACGGCGCACGGGGCGGCGACGAGCTCAACCTGATCGAGAAGGGCAAGAACTACGGCTGGCCGCTCGTCGCGTACGGCGAGGAATACTCGGGCGAGCCGATTGCCGGCGCCGTGACGGCGAAGCCGGGATACGAGCAACCGGTGTACTACTGGGACCCGGTGATCGCCCCCTCGGGCGCGGAGTTCTACACGGGGCAAGCCTTCCCCGAGTGGCGCGGCAGCCTTTTCACCGGCGGACTGAAGGACCGGATGCTCGTCCGCGTGCGGCTCGAGAACGGCAAAGTCGTCGGCGAGGAGCACCTGCTCGCCGAGCGCGGGCAGCGCGTGCGCGACGTGCGCCAGGGGCCCGAAGGCGCCCTGTACGTGGTGACCGACGAGGTCAGCGGAGAGCTCTGGAAAATCGCGCCGCGATGATCTGATAGATTCCCGCTAGCGCGTTGTTTTCCTTTGGGGGGACATTGAGCGCGGCGGCGGGCTGGATCGAGCACGGAGTCGAAGACGGCGAGGACGTCCTTTACCTGAAGGGCGCCTGGCGGCTTTCCAATCTGACCGCCATCGTCGGCGCCCTGCGCTCGCTCGAGTTGCGCCAAAGCCGTTTCGTGCTCGACGGCAGCCGGCTCGAGGCACTCGACACCGCCGCGGGCTTCACGCTCTACAGGTACCTCGTGGGGCTCGGCTGCACCGAGGCCACGGTCAAGGCTCGCGGCTTCGACCCCCGCCACGTGGGTCTCCTGAAGCTCGTGCACGAGCGCATGAAGTGCCCGCCGGTGGCGGCGCGCTCGGTGCACCTCGGCCTGGTGCAGGGCGTCGGCGCGGCGGCGATCGACGTCTGGCGCCACATCAGGTCGCACACCGGCTTCGTCGGCGCCCTGAGCGCGGAGGCGCTTGAAGTCGTGCTCAGGCCCCGGCGCTTCCGCGTGCGCGAGACGGTGTCGCAGTTCGAGGCCGTGGGCCTTGACGCGATCCCGATCGTCGCCCTGGTTACGTTCCTCATCGGCGTGGTGTTCGCCTATCTCCTCGGCCAGCAGGCGGTGCGCTACGGGGCCAATATCTTCGTCGTCGACGGCGTCGGGCTTGCCATGTGCCGCGAGCTCTCGCCGCTGCTTGCCGCCATCATCGTGGCGGGGCGCTCGGGCGCCGCCTTCACGGCACAGATCGGCACCATGAAGGTGCAGGAGGAGATCGATGCCATTGCCACGCTCGGCCTGTCGCCGGTGCAGGTGCTGGTGATCCCGCGCCTTGTCGCCATCACGGTGGCGCTGCCGCTTCTCGTCTTCATCGGCGACGTTTGCGGCATTGCCGGGGGGATGCTGGTCGCCGGCTGGCAGCTCGACGTGCCGCCCCGGGCCTTCATCGACCGCTTGCACGAGGTGCTGCCGCTCTCGGCGCTCGTGGTCGGCCTGGTCAAGGCGCCGGTGTTCGCGGCGTTCATTGCCGTGATCGCATGCCGCATGGGAATGCTGGTGGCGCGCGACGCGCGCAGCGTAGGCGTAAATACGACTTCGACGGTGGTGCAGAGCGTCGTTTCCGTGATCATCCTCGACGCGGTTTTTGCAGTCGTGTTCCAGCACCTGGGAATTTGATGGACCCCGTCCTCGAGGTGGAGTCGATCGTCACCCGCTTCGGAGCCGAGACGGTCCACGACGGGGCGAGCTTCAGCGTGCAGCGCGGCGAGGTCGTGGCGCTCATCGGCGCGAGCGGCACCGGGAAGTCAGTGCTGCTCAAGGAGATCATCGGCCTCATCCGTCCGGCGGCCGGCCGCATCCGGTTGCTCGGCACCGACGTCTGGGGCGCAAGCGCCGCGGAGCTGAACGAGCTGCGCCGGCGCTTCGGGATGCTGTTCCAGGACGGTGCGCTCTTCTCCTCGCTGACGGTTGCGGAAAACATCGCCGTGCCGTTCCGCGAGAATACCGACCTGCCGATGGACCTTATCGCGCCGCTCTGCGGATTCAAGCTGGCCCTCGTCGGCCTGCCGCCCGACGCGGGGCGCAAGACCCCGGCGCAGCTCTCCGGCGGCATGCGCAAGCGCGCGGCGCTCGCGCGCGCGCTCGCGCTGGAGCCGGAAATCCTCTTCCTCGACGAGCCGACCTCGGGGCTGGACCCGGTCGGCGCGCGCGCCTTCGACAGCCTGGTGCGGCTGCTTTCGGACAGCCTGGGGCTCACCGTGTTTATCGTCACGCACGACCTCGACATGCTGCTTTCGATCATCGACCGCGCGATCGTTCTATCGGCGGGCAAGGTCATCGCCGACGGCCCGGTCAGCGCGGTCATGACGTCCGGCGACCGCTGGATCCGGGAATACTTCGCGGCGCGCGCGCCGCAGCCTGCCTGATGGAACCCGAAGCCAAATACACGCTGGTCGGCACGGTGGTCTTGATCCTGATTGCGCTGATCGCGGCCGCCGTGGTGTGGCTCCGCAGCACAGGCGAGGAGTTCGACGACCGCACCTACAAGATCTACTTCGAGCGCCAGTCGCTCGAGGGGCTGCAGCCGCGCAGCGAAGTGCGCATGAGGGGCATCCGCATCGGCACGGTCACCGGCTTCCGCATCTCGACCTGGCGCTCCGGCGCGGTCGAAGTCGTGGTCCGCGTCGACGGCTCGGCCCCGGTGCGGCAGAGCACGCAGGCGGTGGTGGAACGCCACATCGTCACCGGGATCGCGAGCATCCTTCTCATCAACTTCACCGAGGACAGCCCGCCGCTCACGCAGGTGCCGCCGGGCGAGGTGTATCCCGTAATCGCGGAGGGCGAGTCGCAGCTGCAGCAGGTCTCACAGTCCCTCCAGGAGCTCGCGCAGCGCGCGACCGAGACCATGCAGCGCGTCAGTACGACGCTCTCGCCCGAGAACCAGCGTGCGCTGACCGCGCTCCTGGAGAACCTGAACCGCCTGGCGTACAACGCGAACCGCGGCCTTGCGGATCTCGATCGCACTGTCGCCTCGGTGGGTGCCGCCGCCGAAGAAGTGCGCGCCCTGAGCCGCGGTTTGGGCGAGGACGCGAGCCGGCTCGCGGCGCGCTACGACAAGCTCGGCGACGAGGCCACCGTCGCGGCGCGCGAGGCGGCCGCGGCGATGCGCCAGGTCAGCGCCGATGTCGCCCGCATCTCGCAGCGCGTGGACGCGCTTCTCGCCAGCGGGGA
>DATADT010000046.1:0-2525 GCA_036258355.1 Burkholderiales bacterium | reverse complement strand
CGCGGTCGAAAAGACTTACAGCAAGCGCGGCGCCGAGGTCGTGAAACGCAACTTCGAGGCGGTCGACGCAACGCTCGCTCACTTGCAGGAGGTGCCGGTCCCGTCGGGCGTCACCGCCACGCACCGCCGTCCGCCGCTGGTGTCTGCCCTGGCGCCCGATTTCGTTCAGCGAATGACCTCGGTACTTCTGGCCGGGAAGGGCGATCTGCTGCCTGTGAGCGCGTTTCCGGTGGACGGCACGTGGCCGGTCGGCACGGCGAAGTGGGAGAAGCGGAACCTCGCGCTCGAGATTCCGGTGTGGGATGCGGGTATCTGCATCCAGTGCAATCAATGCGTGCTAGTGTGTCCGCACGCCGCCATCCGCGCTAAAGTCTACGACGACGGCCCGCTGGCCGGCGCGCCGCCGACATTCAAGTCGGTGCCCTACAAGGGGCTCGAGTTCAAAGCGCGGGCGTACACGATTCAGGTGGCGCCCGAAGACTGCACGGGCTGCAACCTGTGCGTGAACGTCTGCCCGGCCAAAGATCGAACCAACCCGCGGCACAAAGCGATCGACATGCGCCCGCAAGCGCCGCTCCGCGACGCCGAGCGCGACAACTACGCGTTCTTCCTCGATCTGCCCGAGACCGCGCGCGTCGACCTGACGAAAGTCGACCACAAGACTTCGCAATTCCTGGAGCCGCTGTTCGAGTACTCAGGCGCGTGTGCCGGGTGCGGGGAGACGCCGTACATCAAGCTGCTCACGCAGCTTTTCGGCGACCGCGCCCTGGTGGCGAACGCCACGGGCTGCTCGTCAATCTACGGCGGCAACCTGCCGACCACGCCGTTCACGACGAACCACGACGGCCGCGGACCGGCGTGGTCGAACTCGCTCTTCGAGGACAACGCGGAGTTCGGCCTCGGCATGCGTTTTGGTGTGGACAGTCACGCACGCGCGGCGCGCGCGCTGGTGGAACACATGGCGGGGTCGATCGGCGAGCGCCTGACGCACGAACTGCTCGGCGCCGACCAATCGACGGAAGCGGGGATCCGGTCGCAGCGCGAGCGGGTACGCGCATTGCGGCAGGTGCTCGCGTCTCTCGCCACAGCCGAAGCACGGCGCCTCGAGGGACTCGCCGATTACCTCGTGAAAAAGAGCATCTGGCTGGTGGGGGGCGATGGATGGGCCTACGACATCGGGTACGGCGGCCTTGACCACATCCTGGCCAGCCAGCGCGACGTGAATATCCTCGTGCTCGACACGGAAGTCTACTCGAACACCGGCGGCCAGCAATCGAAGGCGACGCCGCTCGGCGCAGTGGCCAAGTTTGCGGCGGCCGGCAAGACGATGCAGAAGAAGGATCTCGGTCTACTCGCCAACATGTACGGCCACGTCTATGTGGCGCGGGTGGCCTTCGGCGCGAAAATGAGCCAGACCGTCCAGGCCTTTCTCGAAGCCGAGGCGTACCCGGGAACGTCGCTCATCATCGCCTACAGCCATTGCATCGCGCACGGCTACGATATGGCGAACGGCGCGATCCAGCAGAAGCTGGCGGTCGACTCGGGTGTATGGCCGCTGTATCGCTTCGACCCGCGCCGCGTCGCCAAAGGCGAGCCACCGATGCATCTCGACTATGGACCGCCGAAACCGCTCGTCGCCGAGTACATGCGCAATGAGTCGCGGTTTCGCGTCGTGGAGCGCACCGATCCCGAGCGCTTCAGAGGGTTCCTCAAGGAAGCGCAAGAGGCGGCCCGTCGGCGCTACGCGGTGTACCAGCAGCTCGCGGGCATCACCGTGCCACTTCCCGAGATGACGATCGACGGCGAAGCGTCTCCGGCCGTGCCGGGACGGAAGGTGTAACGATGGACCTCAGCACGGAGTATCTCGGGCTGAAGCTTACCCATCCGTTGGTGGCGGGAGCGGGACCGCTGGCCGATACCCTCGACGGCATCAAACGCCTCGAAGACGCCGGTGCCGCCGCTATCGTCCTGCGATCACTCTTCGAGGAGCAGATCACACGGGAGCAAATGTCGGAGCACATCAATCTTGACAGCCACGGTGAATCGTTCGCCGAGGCCGCCAGCTACTTTCCCAGCCCCCACGCCTTCGCGCTGGGCCCCTTCGAGTACCTGGATCATTTGCGACGGGCGAAGGCGGCGGTACGCATTCCCGTCATGGCGTCATTGAACGGCGCGACACCGGGCGGCTGGATCGAATACGCCCGACTAATGGAACAAGCCGGCGCCGACGCGCTCGAGCTGAACCTCTATCGCATCTCGACCGATCCAGACACGACCGGCGAGGGCATCGAGCGCGAGGCGATTGAAACGGTACAGGCGGTGAAGAAAGCCGTGGCGATTCCAGTGGCCGTCAAACTATCGCCGTTCTACACCGCAATCGCCAACGTCGCCCGGGCGCTCGACCAGGCCGGCGCCGACGGACTGGTCCTGTTCAACCGCTTCTATCAGCCCGATATCGACGCCGAGGAGCTGACTGCCACGCGCACGCTTCACCTTTCCGATTCCTCGGAATTGCGCCTTCGCCT
>DATADT010000045.1:0-7579 GCA_036258355.1 Burkholderiales bacterium | reverse complement strand
GGCTTACTCGCCCTTGACACCGGTCTCGCGGATCACGCGTCCCCAGGCGGCGTGGCCTTCGCGCATCATCGCGCCGAACTCCTCGGGGGTATTGCCGATCGGGAAGATGCGTCCCGCGCGCAGGGTCTTCTCGACCTGCGGATCCCGGAGCGCTTTGACGGTTTCCGAATTCAGGCGCAGGACGATTTCGCGCGGGCTGCCCGCCGGCGCGAGCAGCCCATACCAGAAAGGCAGCGTCTTCTGGTCGAAGCCTTCGAGGCTGGGCACGCCCGGCAGTTCGTCCACGCGCTCGGTGAGATAGACCGCGAGCACCTTGAGCTTGCCGCTCTTGATGTGGGGGAGCGCTCCGGAGAGGATGCGGCCGAGGACGTCGAGCGGCCCGCCGGGCGGAAACGGGTTCACCATGCGGACGGGCTTCGACGGATAGCCCTGCGCGGCCGCCTGCATGGCGGCAAGCGCGAGAGCGAGGAGCGCGAGGCGCTTCAAGCGCTCAGCGCTTGGTTTCGTATGCCGCGATGGCTTTCTTGAGGTCGGTGTACTCGGCGCAGGGGAAGAAGCAGAGCTTGTCGAGCGTTCCCAGGTGCTCCTTCGCCTTCTCGAGGTTGCCGACCATCAGATACGCCTCGCCGATGTACTCGTGCGCGCCGCGGTGCTTCGGTTCGATGCGCAGCGCCTCGTTGTAGTGCTTGAAGACGAGGTTCATGTCCGGGTTGGCGCCCTTGCGGATCGAGTAGGCGTAAAGGTTGTGGTAGTTGGCGTTGTTCGGGCTCGAAGCGACGGCATCCTTCAGCACGGCTTGGGCGGCGGCCCAGTCCTGGCGCCTGGTCGCTTCGGATACCTTGTCGAGCACCGGGTCGCGGGGTTCGGGGGTCACCGGGTCGCTCGCGGCCAGGACGAAGCCCGGAACGGCTAGTATTGAGGCAATCAGGAAACGTTTCATGTGCTCTCCTTTCGGAGTCCGATATACGGCGCGGTGCAGCTCATGGATTCAAGGCTTGTAATCGTACTCCTCGCGGTGGCGCTAACAGCGGCGGCGCCGGCGGCATTCCCCCAGCCGCCGCAGACGCGCGCAGAAGCGCTCGGCGCGCTCGGGAGCCCGGACGCCGCGACGCGCGCCGAGGCAGTGGTGTGGCTCGCGAACCGCGGCGGCATGGAGGATGCGCCGCTGCTGCACGAGCGGCTGCGCGACGAGAGCTCGTTCGTGCGCGGCTTCGCCGAGCAGGGGCTGTGGCTTCTTTGGAGCCGCTCGGGCGATGCCGAGATCGACCGGCTGATGGCGCTCGGCATCGAGGCGATGCAGGCGGGACGGCACGGCGAAGCGATCGGGATTTTTTCACGGATCATTGAGAAAAATCCCGGGTTTGCCGAGGGCTGGAACCGGCGCGCCACGGTGTATTACCTCGCCGGCCAATATGACAAGTCGATTGCCGACTGCCACGAGGTGCTGAAGCGCAACCCGCGGCACTTCGGCGCGCTCTCGGGAATGGGGCAGATCTACCTGCAGCTCGAGGACGACGAGAACGCGCTCCACTGGTACCGCCGCGCGCTCGAGGTGAACCCGAACATGATGGGCGTCGAAATGAACGTCAGGGCTCTCGAGGAGAGGCTTCGAGCTCGGCCAGCGCCTGGGCGATCGACCTAGCCGCCTCTCGCGGGTGCTCGAAGGGGAAGAGGTGCCCGCCCGGCACCTTGCGGAAGGTGAATCTCGGACGCATGCCCGCGAGGCGCACGCGACGGACGACATCGGAGTCCGCGCCGCCGATGAAGGCGGCCGGCACCGAGAGGTTCGGCAGGTGGCGCATCATGTCGTGCGGGATGGTGCGGTAGATCTCGTACTCGATCCGCGGGTCGATCTTCAGGCTCAGGCCGCTGTTCTTCTTCACCAACCCGTGCTGCACGTAATCGTCCAGGCATTCCGGAGTGAAATTCCGGAAGAGCTTCCGGGTACGGAAATGCACCCTCGCCTCCTCGGCGCTGCGCCAGTGACTGCGCCGGTCGCGCGTCGCGCCGGCGGGCGTCACGCGGTCTACGATGCCAAGGCGCTTGGTCGCGCCGAGCAGGCGGCCGCGGAACGCTCCGATGAGCGGCGCATCGAGCAGCACGACGCCGCGGAAGAGCTTCGGCCGCTTCACCGCGGCGAGGTAGTTCAGGTAGCCGCCGAGCGAATGGCCGACGCCATAAACGGGTTCGCCTTTGGTTTCGAGATTGGAAATCAGTTGCTCGACAAGATGAGGCCAGCCCTCGGTCGGCGGATAGCGCGGATCCATGCCGATCGCGTCGATCCAGCTGACCTCATAGGCGAACGAGAGCGGATGCAAAACGGCGGCGTAGCATGAAGCCGGGAAGCCGTTCGCGTGCGAGAAATGAAGCCGCGGCCTAGACGTATTCTTTCGCCGCGCTGTCGGCGTCGCCCGGCCGGCCGACGAGGTGTCCCTGGATGAAGTCGCAGCCGCAGGACACGAGGAACGCGCGCTGCGCCTCGGTCTCGACGCCTTCCGCGACCACGCGGATCTGCAGCGCGTGCGCTAGCGCAACGATGGCCGAGGTGATGGCGCCCTGGTCGTGGTTCCGCGGCACTTCGGAGACGAAGCTGCGGTCGATCTTGACCTTGTCGACCGGGAAGCGGCGCAGGTAGGAAAGGCTCGAGTAGCCGGTGCCGAAGTCGTCGATCGCGATCGACACGCCGAGGGCCTTCAGGCGCTTGAGCGTCCTCAGCGTGACGTCGGTCTGCTGCATCGCGGTCGACTCGGTGATCTCGAGCTCGAGTAGCCGCGGCGGCAGCCCCGTCTCCTTGAGCGCGCGCGCCACCATGCGCGGAAGCTGCGGGTCATTGAACTGGCGCGCCGAAAGGTTCACCGCGATCTGCAGCCCGCGCTCGACGCCGATGAAGGTCGACCAGCGGCAGGCCTGCGCGAGCACCCATTCGCCGATCTTCAGGATGACGCCGGTCTCCTCGGCGAGCTGGATGAACTCCGCCGGCAGCACCAGGCCGCGATCGGGATGCTGCCAGCGCGCGAGCGCCTCGTGCGCCGCGACGCGCCCGCTCGCAGTCTCCACGATCGGCTGGTAGTGCAGGCGCAGCTCGTCCCTGCCGAGCGCGCGGCGCAGGTCGCTTTCGAGCCGGAGGCGGCGCGAGGCCGACTGGTTCATCTGCTCGGTGAAGAACTGGTAGTTGGCGCGGCCGAGCTCCTTGGCGTGGTACATCGCGGCGTCGGCGTTGCGGATCAGCGTCTCGGCGTCGCGGCCGTCGTCGGGGTAGATCGCGATGCCGATCGAGCAGGTCACGACGAGCTCGCGTTCCTCGACGATGACCGGCCGCGACAGCTGCTCGATCACCTTCTGCGCCACGTGCGCCACGTCGGAGGAGCGCTTGACCTCGGGCAGCACGACGACGAACTCGTCGCCGCCGATGCGGCAGATGGTGTCGCCCTCGCGCAGCTGGTCGACCAGCCGGCTCGCCACCTCCTTGAGGAGCGCGTCGCCCACCGCGTGGCCGAGCGAGTCGTTGATGGTCTTGAAGCGGTCGATGTCGACGAACATCACCGCGCTCCCCTTGCGGTTGCGATGGCCGAGCGCGAGCGCCTGCGTGAGGCGGTCTTCCAGCAGCCTGCGGTTCGGCAGCCCGGTGAGCGGGTCATGGTCGGCGAGGTGCTGCGCTCGCGCCTTGGCCTCCTCGAGCTCCGCGGTGCGCAGCGCGACCGCGCGCTCGAGCTCGCCCAGCGCCCGCTGCACGCGCAGGTCCGCCTCGCGCTCCGCCGTGACGTCTTCGAAGCTCCAGATCCACTCCTGCTCCGGGTCGCCCAGGTCGATGCGGCGGCCCCGCGCGCGGCAGATGAAGGTCGAGCCGTCGCGCCGACTGAAGCGCCGCTCCGTCTCGTAGGTCCCGCCCGGCGGGGTGACGCTGTAGGCGATGCGGCTTGCTTCCTCCCATTCCTCGCGCGAGTCGAACAGCACCGACGAGCTCTGGTCGATGAGCTCGCCCGGCCCGGCGCCCACCATGTCCTCGAGGAAGCGGTTGCAGCGCTGGATCGCGCGGTTGCGCACGAACGCGATGCCGACCGAGGCGTTATCCAGGATCAGTTCCTGCTCGGCGAGCGCCCGCTGGATCCTCTCCTCCGACTCATGCTCCTGCGTGATGTCGTCCAAGAGCCAGACGGACCCCTGCGACGGATCCCCCGGCTGCACCGCGTGTCCCGAGATCGAGCACCAGATGAGCGTGCCGTCCTTGCGCATGTGCCTGCGCTCGACATAGACGGTCTCGCCGCGCCACACCGGCTCGTAGAGCGAATCGCCGGCGCTCTCGTACTCCTGGTCGGTGGCGAAGAGAAAGCGCGTCGGCTGGTTGATGAGCTCGCCCGCGCCATAGCCGAAGATCTCCTCGAAGCGCCGGTTGCAGCGCACGATCCTGCGGTCCTTGACGAAGATGATCCCGGTGACCGCGTTCTGCAGCACCGCGTCCTGCTCGCGCAGCAGGCGCTCGAGCGCCTCGTCGGCGCGGCGGCGCTCGGTGATGTCCTCGATCAGCCAGACATAGCCCTTCGAGGGATCGGCGACGGCGACCGCGCGACTCGAGATGCGGCACCAGAACCCGGAGCCGTCCTGGCGGCGCAGCCATTGCTCGCGGGTGTGGGTCCGGCCCTCGTTGAGCTCCGCGTTCACCTGCGAGCGCAGCTCGAACTCCTCGTCGGTGAAGTACATCTCGCGCCACGAAGCGCCGATCGCCTGGCCGTCGCCGAAGCCGAACATCTCCTCGAAGCGCCGGTTGCAGCGCACGATCTTGCGCTCGCGGCTGATGGCGATGCCGACCACCACGTTGTCGAGCAGCGCCTGTTGCTCGGCGAGCACGCGCTGCAGCTCTTCCTCGGCGCGGCGCTGTTCGGTGACATCCTCCACCGTCCACACCGAGCCCTTGTGCGGGTTCTGCGGATCGAGGGCGCGGCCGTCGGCGCGGTTCCAGAAGGCGCTGCCGTCCTTTCGGCGGCGCAGCTCGATGCACCGCGTGGTCTGGCCGCGCGCAAGCGCATCGTAGATACCCTCGGCGCGGGCATAGTCTTCCGGGCGCGGGTAGATCACCGCGACCGACTGGCCGTCGAGCTCGCCCGGGCCGTAGCCGTACATCTCCTCGTAGCGGCGGTTGACGCGCACGAAGCGGCGGTCCTTGACGAACGCGATGCCGACCGACGTCGTCCCGAGCAGCGCCTCGTGCTCGCGCAGCAGCCGCGACGTTTCGTCGGCGTGGCGCCGCCGCCCGGTGATGTCCTCCAGGATCCACACCGTGCCCTGCAGCGTGTTCGCGGGGTCGATCGCCTTGGCGATCACCCGGCAGAGGAAGGTCGAGCCGTCTTTGCGCCGCATCTCCCACTCGAGGTCGAGCTGGCGCCCGGCCGACAGGATCGGGCCCGCGATCTGGCCGAGCGCCAGGTAGCTCTCGCGGCTCGGATACACCGTCTCGCCCGGCATGCCGATGAGCTCGCCGCTCGCGTAGCCGAACATCTCCGAGAACTTCGGGTTGCACAGGAAGAAGTGCCGCTCGCGGGTGAACGCGATGCCGATCGAGACGTTGGCGAGCAGCGCCTCGTACTCGAGCTGGGTGTAGCGCGTGCGGCCGGCGTAGCCGGCCGGCGGCTCCTCGAGCTTCCGTGCGCGCAATGGCTTCGGATCGTTCATCGCGCCGCGAGCGCCTCGAAATCGTCGGCGTAGCGCCGCATGTGGCCGAGGCCGCGCGCGCGCTGCTCGGGCGTCAGCATGCGGTCCACGTCGAGCAGCATCGCGAAGTACTGCTCGCGCCAGGCTTCGAGCGCCGCGAGGTAGGCGGGCTCGCGCCCTTTTTCCCAGTTGGCGACGCGCTCGGGCAGCCGGCTGCGCGCCTGTTGCGCACGCACGATGGCGACCACATCCTTCTGCAAGCGCTTGCGGTCGCGGTCGCGCAGCTCATCGGTCAGCGGTGCGCGCTCGGCGTACTCACGGACCCGCTGGACCTGCGCCTGCGTCAGCTTCCCCACCCAATCCTCCAGCCGGTTGATCGCGTTCCGCGCGCGCCGGGCGCGCCGGTCGCGCTCCGAGCCGCGCAAATTGTCCCGGTAGAACGTGCGGTTTTCTTCGGCAATGCGGCGCTCCATCCCCGCGATCTGCTCGGGCGTGAGCCGGTCGAGCAGCGGCGCGACCAGCTCGGCCGCCTTGCGCAGGCTCTCCCGCGCCTGCGCTCTCGCGGAATCGTAACCCCAAACGACGTCCGCATGCGATAGCCCGTCCGAGAATCGCTGCGCCGCTTCGTGCGCGATCGTGACGTATTTCGGCAATGCATTCTTTCGGTGCCAGGCGTGGAATTCATCGATGCGCTCGTCGAGCTCGTCGGCATCTTGACCTTCGACAACGATATAGCTGTGGATCTGCCAGCGGACGTACGCGTCGGCGTTGTCGTAGGCGAAGCGCACAGTGCTGCAGCCGCATACCAGTGCGCCCAGGACAACAAGAATAAAAATCCTGCACGAAGCTACCAAAAGCTCTCCACCGCGATATGGCCCGGCTTGCGCCGCCGGTGCTTGCGCATGCCGCGCTCGGCGAGCGCGGCTGTTGCGTCCTTCAGCATCTGCGGATTGCCGCACAGCATGACGTGCGACCTGAGGTCAAGCGCGAGCCCTGCCGCCGCTTCGAGCCTGCCATCGCGAATCGCGGCCGGGATACGCCCGGCAAGCGACCCCGGCGCCGCCTCGCGGCTCACGAAGCTGACATAGCGAAACGAAGCGCGCTCGCCGAGAATTCTGTGCAGCAAGTCCTTGTAGGCGAGCTCGTTCGCGTATCTCACTGCGTGAACCAGCACCACGTTGCGGAAGCGCTGCCAGGGCGTCTCGGTCCTCAATGTAGAGAGAAACGGTGCAATGCCGGTTCCGGTGGACATGAGCCAGAGAGTTTCGGCATCGGGCACCTCCGACAATACGAGAAAACCGGCCGGATTGGATGCGACATGCAGCACATCGCCCTTCTGAAGCCGCGCGAGCCGCGGCGACAGCGGCCCCTGCGGCACTACCACGCCGTAGAACTCAAGCACCGGATCGTCGGGCGGGTTGACGAACGAGAACGCGCGCACCAGCGTCGGCTCGATTCCGATCCTCACGAACTGGCCCGCCTCGAACCTGAGCCGCGGTCCTGCCACCCGCAGCGAGAACAGCGTATCGGTCCAGTGCCGGTTCTCGATTACCCGGCCCGCGTAAAACTTCTCGCTCATTGCACCCGGTACGGCTCGAGCTGCAGGTCCTGGAGCTCGCCGCCCAGCATCACGATGGCGCCGTGGCGGCGGTTGTTCCCGGTGTCGGAGAATTCGAACGTGTAGGTGCGCGCGATCCTGAGCTGGCCATCGCCGTCGCGCCGCAGCCGGATGCGAGTGAAGGACACCGTGTCATCGAGGAATTGGAGCGTGTAGCGCTCGCACGCCGCGCGGCCGGCCTTCACCGCGCGCTCACGCGCGCGCAGGCTATCGAGCCAGAGAAATACCCCTGCTGCGATGAGCACGATTGCTGCGCCTTCCCACATGGGAAGATTCTACTGTGGCATTCTTGAAGCTCTGGCCGACATGCTCCGC
>DATADT010000044.1:0-3013 GCA_036258355.1 Burkholderiales bacterium | reverse complement strand
ATTCTTCTTATTCTCTGAAGGCATTGTTACCGGATGAAGCAGGGGTTGCAAGGGGAGCTCGCGCACCATCTCGCGGCGTACCGGCCGGGCTGGAGCCTGCCGCGCCCCTTCTATAGCGACGACGCGATCTACCGCGCTGATATGGAGCAGGTTTGGCGCAAGGGCTGGCTCTTTGCGGGCCATAGCTGCGAGCTCCCCGAGCCGGGAGATTGGCTGACGCTCCAGGTGGATACCGATTCCGTGATCGTGATCCGCGGCGAGGATGGCGCCGTGCGGGCGCTGCACAACGTTTGCCGGCACCGCGGCTCGCAGATCCTGGCGCCGGGGCGCGGCTCGGCGAAGCGGCTGGTCTGCCCCTACCACCAGTGGACCTACGACACGCAGGGCGCGCTCACCTTCTGCCGCGGCATGCACGCCATTGATCGATCGACTTTTTCATTGAAGATGGTGCATTGCGAGCAGATGGAGGGACTGGTCTTCATCTGTCTCGCGGACAACCCGCCGCCCTTCACCGCGGCGCGCGAGCTAAAGGCGCCGTTCCTGCGGCCGCAAGGCTTCGCTTGCGCGAAGGTGGCGAAGCAGATGGACTACGAGATCCGCGCCAACTGGAAGCTCGTCTGGGAGAACAACCGCGAGTGCTTCCACTGCAACGTCAACCACCCGCAGTACATCAAGGCGAACTGGGATCACTACAACACCGACGACACGACCCCTGAAGTCCGGGGGGCCATGGATCTGGCTATCCAGAAAAGCGAAAGCAAATGGGCGAGCGCGGGCCTCGCCGTCTCGCATCGGCAGACCGGTATGACCGAGTTTCCCGATGCCGAGCGCGGCATCTGGTACTCCGCCAACCGCACCGCGCTCGTCGAGGGGTGGGTGAGCGAATCGATGGACGGCAGCCAGGTGTCGACGCTAATGGGCGCGTACACCGATCCGGACGTCGGCACGCTGCGCGCGCGCACGCTGCCCAACTTCTGGAACCACTCGAGCTGCGACCACGGCGTGAGCACGCTGCTCCTGCCAGCCGGGCCGCGCAAGACGCTCGCGCGCGTGTCGTGGCTCGTGCACGAGGACGCGGTCGAAGGGCGCGATTACAGGCTGGAGGAGCTGATGCCGTTCTGGCAGCTCACTTCCGAGCAGGACTGGGCGATCTGCGAGCGGCAGCAGAGAGGCGTGGAATCGACCGCCTACGAGCCGGGGCCGTACTCGACCTACAAGGAGTACAACGTCGACGCTTTCGTCCGCTGGTACGTGAAGACGCTGGCGGCCGGGGCGAGCGTCTGAACGCCGAGATCGTCATCATCGGCGGCGGGGCGATCGGCTGCTCGATCGCCTACCACCTTTCGCGCCTCTCGAAGAAAAGCATCCTGCTCGTCGAGAAGGCGCTGCTCACGCACGGCTCTACCTGGCATGCGGCCGGGCTGGTCGGGCAGCTGCGCAGCAAGCGCAACCTCACGCGCCTCATGCAGAACAGCGTGGCGCTGTATCGCACGCTCGAGCGCGAGACCGGCCAGGCGATCGACTGGCACGAGGTCGGCAGCGTGCGCCTCGCGTCGTCCGCCGAGCGCTGGTCGGAAATGAAGCGCGCCGCCACCACCGCGCGCGGCTTCGGCTTCGAGATGGCGCTCATCTCGCCGAAGGAAGCGCAGGAGAAATTCCCGTTCATCACGCTCGAGGGCATCCATGGCGCGGCCTGGGTGCCGAGCGACGGCTACGTCGACCCGTCGAGCCTGGCGCAGGCTCTGGCCAAAGGGGCCCGCGCCGGCGGCGTGCGCATTCTTCAGGAGACGCGGGTCAGCGGTTTTGAGTCTCAGAAAAACAGGATCTCGGCGGTACTCACGGACAAAGGCCCCATCACCTGCGAGACCGTAGTTATCGCCGCCGGCATCTGGTCGCGAGCGGTAGGCGCGCTGATGGGTGTGAAGATTCCCGCGGCCGCGCTAGAGCACCAGTACGTCGTGACCGAGCCGATGAAAGAGCGCCATCCCGGCCTGCCGACGCTGCGCGACCCGGACAAGAACTTCTATCTCAAGCCCGAGGTCGGCGGCTTCGCGGTCGGCGGCTGGGAGAGGGGTACTCCCGCGTTCCACCCGAACGGCGTGCCCTTCGATTTCGCGCAGGAGCTGCTCGCGCCGGACATGGAGCGCTTCGAGGAGATCGCGCTCGCCGCCGCCGAGCGCGTCCCGGCGTTTGGCAAGCTCGGCTTCAAGCAGCTCATCAACGGACCGATCCCGGTGTCGCCCGACGGCGAGCCGATCATGGGAAGAGCGATCGAGCGCGACAACGTTTTCGTAGCCTGCGGCTTCACCTCGGGCATCGCTGCCGCCGGCGGCGCCGGCCGTGCGATGGCCGAATGGATCCTGCAGGACACGCCCGAGATGGATCTGTGGCCTTTCGACCTGCGCCGCTTCGGCGATTTTCACTCGGGCACGCGCGCGCTGCACGAGCGCGCGGTGCATGCGTACGGGTCGTACTACCACCTGCACTATCCGGGCGAAGAGCTCACCGTCGCGCGCGACGCTCGCCGCAGTCCGCTCTGGCAGACGCTCAAGGAGCGCGGCGCGGTGTATGGCTCGAAGTTCGGCTGGGAGAGACCCAACTGGTTCGCCCCTCCTGGTGTGAATGCCAATGACAAGCCCAGTTTTGAGGGCAAGCCGAACTGGTTCGAGCACGTCGCCGCCGAGCACCGCGCGACGCGTGAGTGCGTAGCGCTGTTCGATCTTTCCTCGTTCACCAAGTTCGAGCTCACCGGCCGCGGCGCGCTGGGGGCGCTACAGCGCATCGCCGCCAACGATCTCGACAAGCCCGACGGTTCGGTGATCTACACGCAGCTCTGCAACGAGAAGGGCGGCATCGAGGCCGACCTGACCCTCGTGCGCCTCTCCGCCGAGCGCTTCTACATTGTGACCGGCTCCGGATTCGGCGTGCGCGATGGTGGATGGATACGACAGCATCTCGAAGACCTTGAACTGCGTGAAGTCACTTCCAGCCGTTCGGTGGTGAACGTGCAAGG
>DATADT010000043.1:0-3302 GCA_036258355.1 Burkholderiales bacterium | reverse complement strand
CCGCGCGGCGGCTTCATCGGCGGCCAGTGGTTGTGTCCCTCGACCACCAGCTCGACGTATTCGAAGCCCATGTACGGGCCGTACCAGTCCGGGTCCTGGTTGCTGTTGCGGCACTCGGGCGTGCCGGTCGGCTTGAAGGTGTGCGAGGTGGCGAAGTGCGCCTTGCCGATGTAGCCGGTGCGGTAGCCCGCGCGCGCGAACGCGCCGCCGAAGCCCGCCTCGCCGATCTTCGGGTCGAGGTCGATGCCGTTGTCCGAGACGCCGTGCGTGTAGGGCAGGAGCCCGGTGAGGATCGAGGCGCGCGAAGGCTGGCACACGAGGTTCGGCGTGATACAGGCCGAGAACCGCGTGCCGGCGCGCGCCATGCGGTCGAGGTGCGGTGTCTTGACCTTGCGACCCTCGAAGCCGTAGCAGTCGCCGCGCTGCTGGTCCGAAGTGATGAAGACGAGGTTCGTTTTTCTCACTCGGGTTTTACGCCGGCGGCCTTGACGATCGCCGGCCAGCGCGCGGCTTCGGAGCGGATGAACTCGGCGAAGGCCTCCGGCGAGACGCTCGGCGCGACCTCGAGGCCCGCGGCAGTCAGGCGCTCGACCACAGCGGGGTTGCGCAGCGCCTTCACGAACTCGTCGAACAGGCGATCGATCACCGGGCGCGGCGTGCCCGCCGGCGCCGCCGGGCCGAACCACTGCACGGTCTCGTAGCCCGGCAGGCCCGCCTCCTCCACCGTCGGCACGTCGGGAAGCGATGGCGAGCGCTTGCGCGCCGTGACCGCGAACGCCTTGAGCTTGCCGGCCTTGATGTGGCCGATGGTCGGCGGCAGGCCGATCAGGCCGAGCGGGATCTGGCCGCCGACGAGGTCGGTGATGAGCTGGCCGCCGCCGCGGTAAGGCACATGCTGGATATCGAGGCCGCCAGCCTGCTGCTTGAAAAGCTCGCCCGCGAGGTGCTGCGGCGTCGCGGTGCCGGGGGAGCCGAACGTGAGCTTCCCCGGCTCGCGTTTCGCGAGCTCGATCAGCTCCTTCAGGTTGTTCGCCTGGACCGACGGATGCCCGACGATGAGGTGCGTACCGAGGATGGTGTTCGTGATCGGCGCGAAATCATTCAGCGGGTCGAAGTTGAGCTTGAGGAACACCGCGGGCGCGATGGCGTGCGCGTCCGCGTACATGAGGAGCGTGTAGCCGTCGGGCGCCGAGCGCGCCACGTACTGCGCGCCGATCATTCCCTGGCCGCCAGTGCGGTTTTCCACCACCACCTGCACTTTGAGCGACTCGGTCATGACCGCGGCTAGCGCGCGCGACACGAGATCCACGGCCCCGCCGGCGGCGTAGGGCGCGACGATGTGGATCGGCTTCGATGGCCAGGACTGCGCAAGCGCGCCGGTGCAGAACGCAGCCATCGCGGCAAAAAAGAGTCTCTTCGGCACCATGGGCCCCTCCTCCTCTTGATGCGGCTATCGTAGCAGCCATTCCGGGTGTGTTAGGTTTGGGTCATCGTCCCGACTAAGGCGCATCGATGAGGAGACAATGAACCGACGCAAGTTCGTTTTCGCAGCGGCCGCAGCACCATTCTGCGTGCATCCCTTTTTCGCTCACGCGCAGGCCAAGACCATGAAAGACGTCCAGGCCATGCAGAGCAACTGGAAGAGCTTCCTCCCGGCGGGCACGACCGTGCCCTCGCCGACCGAGCCGCTCAAGCTCTCGAAGGACGAGTGGCGCAAGCGCCTGCCCAACGAGCTCGTCTACCGCGTGCTGCGCGAGGAGGCCACCGAGCGCGCGGGCACGAGCCCGCTCAACGACGAGAAGCGGCCCGGCATCTTCGCGTGCGAAGGCTGCGGCCTGCCGGTCTTCACCTCCGAGATGAAGTACGAGTCGGGCACCGGCTGGCCGAGCTTTTTCACCACCATCCCGGGCGTGTTCGACACCAAGAAGGACTTCTACTTGATCTACCCGCGCACCGAGTACCACTGCAAGCGCTGCGGCGGTCACCATGGCCACGTCTTCGACGACGGCCCCCCGCCCACCAACCAGCGCTGGTGCAACAACGGCGTCGCGCTCAAGTTCATCCCCAAGGACGGCAGCAAAGCTTGATGGGTTCGACCCCCTGACAAGGGGGTGGCGAGCCGAAGGCGAGCGGGGGGTTGTTGTAGGCGCGTGGACGGGGCGCGCGTTAATGGGACATGACGCCTCGCCGCCCTTGGATTCCCTATCGCCGCGATCTCACGAGTCGGGCGCAAGCCCTTCGCCGCGATCCGACGCCGGCTGAAAAAAAGCTTTGGTACGAGTTCCTCCGTGACCTGCCGTACAAGTTCACGCGGCAAAAACCGCTCGGGCGCTACGTCGCCGACTTCTATTGCTCCAGCCAGCGGCTCGTGATCGAGCTTGACGGCGATAGCCACTACACCGATGAGGCGCAGCGCTATGACGAGAGGCGTACCGCGGCGCTAGAAGTCCAAGGACTTCGCGTCGCTCGCTTCACCAACATGGACGTCCTACAGAACTTCCAGGAGGTGTGCGGTGTGGTGCTTGCGATGCTCAGCGAGAAACCTAAGCCTTGAAAGGAACCCCCTGCTCGCCTTCGGCTCGCGACCCCCTTATCAGGGGGTCAAACCGTTTTCATTCGCGGCCTGATCGCCAGATGCCGTAGAAAATCCAAAGACTATTGAGGAAAGCAAGAACGTAACCGAGGAAACCGATGGCGGACAGCACCGGGATGCCGAGAATGACGGGCCCCTCGCTCACGCTCATGACGATCGCCGAGCCGATGACGAGCGAGGCGGTCATGATGCCGACGGTGACGCGGTCCAGGGTTCGGTCGAGGCGCTGGCCGAAGGTGTCGAGGCGCTTGAGGTCCAGGTCGACGCGGGTCTTGCCGCGGCGCGCCTCGCGCAGCAGGCGGGCGAGGTCGCGCGGCACGCCGCCGACGACGCTCATGAACTCGCTCACCATGCTGCGCCCGCGCCGCGCGATCTCGCCCGGCTGGTAGCGCTCGGCGAGCGCGCTCTTCACGAGCGGCGTGAGGTGGTGAATGATGTGGAAGTCGGGGTCGTACTGCCGTCCCAGGCCCTCGAGGGTGACGAGCGCCTTGAACATGAGCGAGAGGTCCGAGGGCAGCACGATCGAGTGGTTGCGCACGATGCCGGCGAACTGGCGGATGACGTTGCCGACGCGGATGTCCTTGAGCGGCACGCCCTCGTAGTCGAACACGAGCTCGTTCACGTCGGCGGCGAGCCGCGCCTCGTCGACGTACGCGTCGCCCGCCCAGTCGAGCAGCACTTCCAGCATCGGCTCTTCGGCCATGCGCGC
>DATADT010000042.1:0-1933 GCA_036258355.1 Burkholderiales bacterium | reverse complement strand
CTTGCCGTTCACTTTTCCGGCGAGCGCGGCGCGCGCGAGGCCGGCGCCGATCGAAGCGGCGATGTCGGCTACGGTGGCGGGTGCGGGAAACGACTTCGACGAGCCGTCGGGCAGACGGATATTGGGCATCGCGGACGAGCGGGCATACTATCACGATGAAATTGCCGCTGACCCTCGCGATCAGCCCCTACGATCACGTGCGCGGTATGCGTGCGCACGGACTCGATCTCACGGTGATCGAGCTTGCGATCGAGGAGATCTTCTACCGCTTCACGCGCTTCCGTGAATGGGATGTCTCCGAGATGTCCTTCGGCAAGGTGGTCTCGCTGCTGTCGCAGCCGCCGCCGGACATTGTCGCGATCCCGGTGTTTCCGTCACGGGTGTTCCGCCACTCGGCGATCTATACGAGGAAGCTGAAGACGCCGAAGGAGCTCGAAGGCAAGCGCGTCGGAATCCCGGAATGGGCGCAAACCGCGGGCATCTACGTGCGCGGGCTGCTGCACCACGAGTACGGCGTCGATCTAGCGCGCATCCAATGGGTGCAGGCCGGCGTGCGCGAGCCAGGGCGAGTAGAAAAGGTGGCGCTCAAGCTGCCGCCCGGCGTGCACATCACGCCGGCTCCAGACAAGACGCTCGCCGGAATGCTGGCGAGCGGCGAGCTCGATGCGGCGATTTCTGCGCGCGATCCCGGAGGCCGCAGGCTTTTTGAGAATTTCCGGGAAGTGGAAGAAGCCTATTTCCGCAAGACGCGGATCTTTCCCGTCATGCACGTTGTAGTGCTGCGACGCCAAGTCTACGAACGCGACCGGTGGATCGCGATGAATCTCTTCAAGGCATTCGAGGAAGCGAAGCGCGAGAGCGAGGCGCGCATTAGCGAAATCGGCCTTTCGCACGTCCCGATGCCGTGGCTCGCGGAGCATGCGTGGCGCTGGCGCGAGACCGCCGGCGGGGAGTTATGGCCCTATGGGATCGAGGCAAACCGGCCGACGCTCGAGGCATTCCTGCAATACGCCCATGAGCAGGGCGTGGCGATGCGCCGGCTCAAAGTGGAGGAGCTCTTCGCGCCCGAAACCCTGGAGCGTGCGAAGATCTAGTCGAGCTTAAGGCCCAGCTCCTTGACGACCTTGGCGTACTTTTCGTAGTCGCGCCGGATGAGCGCGGAGAACTCTTTCGGCGTGCTGACATAGGGATCGAGCCCGCCCGCCGCGTTCATCTTCTGCTTGACCTCGGCCGATTCCAGGACGCGCGTGACCTCGCTGCGTAGCCTTGCCAGAACATTTTCAGGCATACCCGCCGGCCCGAACAGTCCGAGCCAGATCGAGTTCTCGAAGCCCGGGTAGAACTCTCCGATGGTAGGCAGTTCCGGGTACTGCGGCGAGCGCTGCGCGCCGGACACTGCGAGCGGGCGCAGCCGTCCCGCCTTGATCTGCGGGGCGTTCGAGCTGCCCGACCACATCGCCACGGTATCGCCCGCCACGGTTGCGCTCGCTGCCGGTGCGCCGCCCTTGAACGGCACGTGCAGCAGGTTGATGCCGGCACGCTGCTTCAGCATCTCCATAGTCAGGTGGTGCTGGCTGCCGTTGCCGCCCGAAGCATAGGGGAGCGGCGGGTTGCTCTTGCGCGCGAGCTCGATGAACTCGGGGAAGGTCCTGACCGGCAAGGACGGATGCACCGTCAGTACGAACTGGTTGGCCGCGACTGTAGCCACCGGCGTGAGATCGCGCAGCGTGTCGAGCGGCATTTTGTAGAGGTGCGGGTTGATCGTGATCTGGCTGTCGGCGAGGAGCCCTACTGTATGGCCGTCGGGCTGCGCCTTCGCCACCAGGTCGGAGGCGATGTTGCCGTTGGCGCCGACCCGGTTCTCGACGACTACCGGCTGGCCGACGGCTTCGGAGAGTTTCTGGCCAATCAGCCGGGCCGCGATGTCGGGCGC
>DATADT010000041.1:0-7546 GCA_036258355.1 Burkholderiales bacterium | reverse complement strand
CGAGAGGTTGGAGACCTCGCCACGCACCCAGGCGAGCGGGAAGCGCCGCTCGACGAGGTCGCGCACGCTGCGCAGCAATTCCGCCACCGACAGAATGCGTAGCCCTGTCGCTACCGCGGCGCCTGAAATCTCGTTCTGCATCGGTGTCAAGAGGGGCAGGCGAGCCTACACTAATCCACATTCCGGCCGCAGTGCGCGAAAAGACGACAGAATCGCTCGCGGAACCCGATTCTTTTCCGTAACGCGTTGTCGCGTCGCCGGAAATTTCTGCTCAAATTTTGATCGCCACCGACTCGACCTGCATTACGACGGGCATGTGACAATTCACTCAGCGGCAATCCACAAACTTATCCACAGCTTTTTGTGGATATCGCAATAACCACTACATGGCCTTGTGACATTATGCTCACTGTTGCCCCTGCGCATCGCCTCCTGCTGCAATGCGGAAGTTGCCCCCGCGCAACGCTTTGACTTACAGTCGGCGCCCAAGCAACCAAAATAACGATAAGGAAAAGCGTTGTTCGCGATCGTCCAGGCTGCCGGCTGGCCAATCTGGTTCCTGCTTCTCGCTTCCGTCATCGCAGTCGCCCTGATCACCGAGCGCTCGGTCTCGCTGCGCGCGAGCCGCATCATCCCGCCCGACCTGCTTGACCAGGTCGTGGCGGTCTACCAGCGCCAGGGGCTGTCGCCCGAGGTGATCGAGCGCCTGTCGCGCGACTCCCCGCTCGGCGCGGTGCTCGCGGCCGGGGCGCGCAACCTGAAGAGCTCGCGCTACGTGATGAAGGAGGCGATCGAGGAGGCGGGGCGCGGCGTGGCGCACGAGCTCGGGCGCTTCCTCACCACGCTCGGCACGATCGCCACCGCGGCGCCGCTGCTCGGCCTCTTCGGCACGGTGATCGGCATGATCGAGATCTTCGGATCGCAGTCGCCCACCGGCACCAACCCGCAGCAGCTCGCGCACGGGATCTCGATCGCGCTCTACAACACCGCGTTCGGCATCGCGATCGCGATCCCGGCGCTCATCTTCTACCGGCATTTCAGGGCGAAGGTGGACGGCTTCGTCGTCGAGATGGAGCTGCTCGCGTCGAAGCTCGTCGACATCGTGCACGGCGAGCGCGCGGCGTGAACTTCCAGCGCGGCAAGGAGAAGGAGCCCCTCGAGATCAACCTCGTGCCGATGATCGATGTGATGCTGGTGATCCTGATCTTCCTGATGATCACCACCACGTACTCGAAGTACACCGAGCTCCAGATCAACCTGCCCTCCGCGCGCGCCGAGCGCCAGCTCGAGCGCCCGAACGAGGTGACGGTGCTGGTGAACGCGCAGGGCCAGTACGTCGTCAACCGCAGCCCGGTGCCTTTCCGCTCGGTCGAGCAGCTCGCCGACGAGCTGCGCCGCGCGGCCGCGCCGCTGCAGGAGCCGGTGGTGGTGATCAGCGCCGACGCGAGCGCCACCCACCAGGCGGTGATCCGCGTGATGGAAGCCGCGCGCCTTGCCGGCCTGTCGCAGATCACCTTCACGACGCAGTCGCCGAAGTAAGTGAGGTTCTGGTACCGCCGCGGCGCCATCGCCTGGCTGCTGTGGCCGGCGAGCCTCGCTTTTGGTTTGTTGGTGCTGGTGAGAAGAATCCTCTACCGTGTTGGCCTTCTCAAAAGTGCCCATCCGGGCATTCCGGTGATCGTGGTGGGCAACCTCACCGTCGGCGGCAGCGGCAAGACGCCGCTCGTCATCTGGATCGCGGAATTCCTGAAGACCAAGGGACGCTACCCGGCGATCATCGCGCGCGGCTATGGTGGAACGCTGCGCGAGCCGCGCGCGGCGACGCTCGCCTCGGAGGCGTCCGAGGTCGGAGACGAGCCGGTGGTGCTTGCGCGGCGCAGCGGCTGCCCGGTGTGGGTCGGGCCCGACCGGGTCGAGGTTGCTGCCGCGCTGCGCGCTCAGCATCCCGAGGTGGACGTCCTGGTGCTCGACGACGGCCTGCAGCACTACCGCCTGCGGCGCGACATCGAGATCGCGGTGGTGGACGCGCGCGGCTTCGGCAACGGCTTCATGCTGCCCGCCGGGCCGTTGCGCGAGCCGCGCCTGCGGCTGCGCACCGTGGATGCGGTGGTGGCGCATGGCGCGCGCGTCGCCGGGTACGCGATGAAGCTGGAAGGCGACGTGCTGCATCGCATGACCGACGCGCGCGAGCGCCGGCCGCTGAAGTCCTTTGCCGGGCAGAAGGTGCACGCCGCGGCGGGCATCGGCGACCCGAACCGCTTCTTCCTGCATCTCGGAGCCGCGGGCCTCAAGGTAATGCCGCATCCATTCCCCGACCATCATCAGTTCTCCGCCGGCGAGCTCGAGTTCGACGACGGCCTGCCCGTGATCCTCACCGAGAAGGACGCGGTAAAATTGCGCGGCCGCCCGCGGCCCGAGTGGTGGGTGTTGCCGGTGAGCGCAAAGCTCGACACCGGCTTCGGCGCCTGGCTTCAGGGAAAACTCGATGAATGCCGTCGATCCAAGGCTGCTTGAGATCCTCGTCTGCCCCCTGTGCAAGGGAAAGCTCGTCTATCGCAAAGCCGCGGGCGAGCTCGTCTGCAAGGCCGATCGCCTGGCCTACCCGGTGAAAGACGGCATCCCGGTAATGCTCGAAGACGAAGCGAGGAAGCTTCCGCCCGAAGAAGAAGTAAGTTGAAGTTTCAAGTCATCATTCCGGCGAGATACGCCTCGACGCGTTTCCCCGGCAAGCCGCTTGCCGACCTCGCCGGCAGGCCGATGGTGGTTCACGTGTGCGAGCGCGCGGCGAAGAGCGGAGCGGCGGCAGTGCACGTCGCGACCGACGATCAGCGCATCGCGCGGGCGGTCGAGGCAGCCGGCTTCGCCGCGGTGATGACGAGTGCGAATCATGCCTCCGGCACCGACCGGCTCGCCGAGGCTGCGAAGAAGCTCCGGCTGAAGGACAACGAGGTCGTGGTGAACGTCCAGGGGGACGAGCCGCTCATCGCGCCTCGCCTCATCAGGGACGTGGGCACGCTGCTCGGTAAGCGGCGCGATGCAGCCGTGGCCACCGCCTGCCACGCGATCCACGATCCCGCCGCTCTTCGAAATCCGAACGTCGTAAAGGTGGTGCTCGACGCTGCGGGCCATGCGCTCTACTTCTCGCGCTCGCAGATCCCTTACCCGCGAGAGTCGGGCTCGGCCTGCTACCGGCACGCCGGGATCTACAGTTACCGGGTAGGGTTCCTGAAGAAATACGCGCGTCTTAAGCCGTCTCCCCTGGAAAAGGCCGAAGCCCTGGAGCAGCTTCGAGTGCTGTGGCATGGCTTCCGCATTGCGGTAGCGGTGAGCAGGGCCGAGATTCCGCCGGGCGTCGATACCCCTCAGGACCTCGAGGCCGTGCGTAGAATATTTTCATGAGGGTGATTCTTCTCGGGCCCCCGGGCGCGGGGAAGGGCACGCAGGCCAACGCCATCTGCGAGAAGTTCGGCATCCCGCAGATCTCGACCGGCGACATGCTGCGCGCGGCGATCAAGTCGGGCAGCGCGCTCGGCGCCGCGGCCAAGAAGGTCATCGATGCCGGGCAGCTCGTGTCCGACGACATCGTCATCGGTCTCGTTTTGGAGCGCCTTAAGCAGCCCGACTGCAAGCGCGGCTACCTGTTCGATGGCTTCCCGCGCACCATCCCGCAGGCCGAGGCGATAGCCCGCGAACGAGTGGGGATCGACCACGTCCTCGAGATCGACGTGCCCGATGAAGAGATCATCATGCGCATGAGCGGCCGGCGCGTGCATCCGGGCTCCGGGCGCGTCTACCACGTGAGCTTCAACCCGCCGAAGGTCGAAGGCCGGGATGATGTGACCGGCGAGCCGCTGGTACAGCGCGAGGACGATCGCGAGGAGACCGTGCGCAGGCGCCTCGACGTGTACCGCACGCAGACCCGGCCGCTCATCGACTACTACCAGCGTCATGCCGCCGGCAAGTACCGCCGGATCTCGGGCCGCGGCAGCGTCGAGGACGTAAAGCAACGCGCCCTCGCTGCGCTGACCTGATAAAATTTCCCCCCTTTTCAGGGGTATAAGTCCTATGAACGCAGGCCTCGTCTTCGCGCTCGTCTGCGCGCTACTTGCGATCGTGTACGGCGCCTGGCAGAGCGGGAGAATATTGCGCCTGGCCGAGGGGAACGAGCGCATGCGCGAGATCTCGGCTGCGGTGCGCGAGGGCGCGGTCGCGTATCTCTGGCGTCAGTACAAGACCATTGCCATCGTCGGCGCGGTCCTTTTCGTCCTGATCGGATTCTTCATCGACTGGCCTTCGGCGTGGGGCTTCTTCATCGGCGCGGTGCTCTCCGGCGCCTGCGGCATCATCGGCATGAACATCTCGGTACGCGCCAACGTGCGTACCGCCGAAGCGGCGCGCGTCGGCCTGAACGAGGCGCTGCAGGTGGCGTTCCGCGGCGGGGCGATCACCGGCCTGCTCGTGGTGGGGCTCGGCCTGCTCGGCGTCGCGGGTTACTTTGCGCTGCTCTACGCCAACGCGGTCGACAAGGCGAAGCTCGCCGACATCATCCATCCGCTGGTCGGGCTCGGCTTCGGCGCCTCGCTGATCTCGATTTTCGCCCGTCTCGGCGGCGGCATCTTCACCAAGGGCGCGGACGTCGGCGCCGACCTGGTCGGCAAGGTGGAGGCCGGGATCCCGGAGGACGATCCGCGCAACCCCGCAGTGATTGCCGACAACGTGGGCGACAACGTCGGCGACTGCGCCGGGATGGCGGCGGACCTCTTCGAGACCTACGCGGTCACTATCATCGCCACCATGCTGCTGGGCGCGCTCATGGTGAGGACCGAAACGCCGGCGGCGCTCATCTATCCGCTCACGCTCGGCGGCTTTGCCATCATCGCCTCGATCGTGGCCACGTGGTTCGTACGGGCGAAGCCCGGTGACCGGAACGTGATGCCGGCGCTGTACCGCGGCCTGTGGGTGGCGGGCGGCCTCGCGTTCGTCGCCTTCTGGCCGATTACGCTCTACATCATGGGCGACGTGGTGCAGAAGGTGCCGTTCGAAATCGCCGGCGGGAAGAAGCTCATCAGCGTGTGGCACCTCTGGGGTGCGGCGGTCGTCGGCCTCGCCCTCACCGGGTTCCTCGTATGGATCACCGAGTACTACACCGGCACGCAGTTCAAGCCGGTGCGGCACATCGCCGAGGCGAGCATCACGGGCCACGCGACCAACATCATCGCGGGGCTCGGCGTGTCGATGAAGTCCACCGCCTGGCCGGTAGTCGCAGTGTGCGTGGCGATTTTCGTGTCGTACGTGCTCGCGGGCCTCTATGGCATCGCGACCGCCGCCACGTCCATGCTTTCGATGGCGGGCATCATCGTGGCGCTCGACGCCTACGGCCCGATCACCGACAACGCCGGCGGCATCGCCCAGATGGCCGACCTGCCCGACTCGGTGCGCGACATCACCGACCCGCTCGACGCCGTGGGCAACACCACTAAGGCCGTAACCAAGGGCTACGCCATCGGCTCGGCCGGCCTCGCCGCCCTCGTGCTCTTCGCCGACTACACGCACGCGCTGGAGGCGAGCGGCAAGAGCTTCAGCTTCGATCTGTCCAACCACATGGTGATCATCGGGCTCTTCATCGGCGGCCTGGTGCCGTATCTCTTCGCCGCCATGGCGATGGAGGCGGTCGGCCGCGCGGCGGGCTCGGTGGTGCTCGAGGTGCGGCGCCAGTTCAAGGAGATCCCGGGCATCATGCAGGGCACGGCCAAGCCGCAATACGGCACGGCGGTGGACATGCTCACGCGGGCGGCGATCCGCGAAATGATGATCCCCTCGCTCCTTCCGGTGCTGGTTCCGATCCTCGTCGGCCTGCTGCTCGGGCCGCAGGCGCTCGGCGGCGTGCTGATGGGCACCATCGTCACCGGTCTCTTCGTCGCGATCTCGATGTGCACCGGCGGCGGTGCCTGGGACAACGCCAAGAAGTACATCGAGGACGGCCACCACGGCGGCAAGGGCTCCGACGCGCACAAGGCCGCGGTGACCGGCGACACCGTGGGCGACCCCTACAAGGACACCGCCGGCCCGGCCGTCAACCCGCTCATCAAGATCATCAACATCGTCGCGCTGCTCGTCGTACCCTTGATGGTGTGAGCCGCTTTTCCCGCGCACTGGCACGAGGGGCGGCGCTTGCCGCCCTTTTTGTTTGCGCTGCCTGCGCGACTCAGCCGGCGCAGCGCTACATGGTCGCGGCGGCGCACCCGCTTGCGGCGGAAGCGGGCGCAGAAGTGCTCGAGCGCGGCGGCTCGGCCGTCGATGCCGCGATCGCGGTCCAGATGGTGCTCGGCCTGGTCGAGCCCGAGTCCTCGGGCATCGGCGGCGGTGCGTTCATGCTTCACTGGTCGGAGTCGGAGAAGAAACTGCGGACCTACGATGGCCGCGAGACGGCGCCGGCCGCTGCACGGCCCGACAGATTCATCAAGGACGGAAAACCGATGGCTTTTCTCGACGCCGCGGTGGGCGGTCGGTCGGTCGGTGTCCCCGGCGTACTGCGAATGCTCGAGCTCGCGCACCGACGCCACGGGCGCTTGCCCTGGCACGAGCTGTTCACCACGGCGATCCGCATCGCCGACGAAGGCTTCGAGGTATCACCCAAGCTGCGCGAGGCGCTCGAACGCGAGCGTTTTCTGCGTGAAGACCCGATGGCAAGGAAGCTCTACTACTCGGGCAATCGCGTAGTCAATCGGGAATACGCCGAAACCCTGCGTGCCGTAGCGCGAGGCGGTGCGAGCGTGTTCTACGAGGGCGACATCGCCAGGGACATCGTGCTCGCCGTGCGCGCACACGAAAAAGCCGGCGATCTCACGGAAGAGGACCTGCGCAGTTACCGCGCGGTGGAGCGCGAGGCGGTGTGCGGCCCGTATCGCAGCTGGCGCGTCTGCTCCATGGGGCCGCCGAGCTCCGGCGGCGTCGCGGTGCTGCAGATCCTCGGGCTCCTCGAGCGCACGAGCTTCGCGCGCGCTCCTGCGCAGTCGGCTGCCGCGCTGCATTTCTTCGCCGAGGCCGGCAAGCTCGCCTACGCCGACCGCGCGCGCTACCTCGCCGACCCCGACTTCATTACCGTTCCTGTAAAAAGCCTCATTTCTCCTTCGTATCTGGAGAAGCGGGCAAAGCTGATCACCGAGCGTGCCATGACGCTCGCCGCTCCCGGCGATGCGGAAGCCGGAACGAGCCATTTCTCTATCGTCGACTCACGCGGTGACGTCGTCTCGATGACGACCACAATCGAAGCCGTTTTCGGCAGCCGCGTCATGGTGCGCGGGTTCCTCCTGAACAACCAGCTTACGGACTTCGATTTCATGCCGGCGCGGGCGAACAGCGTCGCGCCCGGCAAGCGGCCGCGCAGCAGCATGGCGCCGACCGTCGTCTTCGAGCGCGGCGAGGTTCGCATGGCGGTGGGCTCGCCGGGCGGGTCGATGATCATCAACTACGTCGCCAAGGCGCTCGTCGGCACGCTCGACTGGAGCCTAGACATCCAGTCGGCCATCGAGCTGCCCAACTTCGG
>DATADT010000040.1:0-2000 GCA_036258355.1 Burkholderiales bacterium | reverse complement strand
CACCTCATCGCCGCGTCGAACATGATCCGCGCCATCAAGGCCGTGTCGACCGAGCGCGGGCGCGACCCGCGCGAGTTCGCACTCTTCGCCTTCGGCGGCAACGGCCCGGTGTTCGCCTGCGGCATGGCGGCGGCGCTCGGCATGCGGCGCATCGTCGTGCCGCCTTCGGCGGGCCTGTTCTCCTCGTTCGGACTGCTCTATGCCGACGTCGAGCACCACTATTCGCGCAGCCTGCGGCGCCTGCTGCGAAACGCAAATCTCCAGGAAATCACGGCGGCTTGGGACGCGCTCGCGCGGCAGGCGCTCGATCAGCTTGCGGCCGACGGGTTCACCAGGGACAAGGCGAGGATCCGGCGCTCGGCGGCGCTGCACTATCACGGCCAGACCTACGAGCTCACCGTGGCGCTGCCCGACGGTCCGATCGACCTCGCCTGGCTCGAGGAAGCCTTCGGCCGCGAGCACGAGAAGACCTACGGCCACCGCGCCGGCGCCGACGAGCCGGTCGAGCTCGTATCGATCCAGGTCGTCGGCCAGGGATTGCGCGAGGGGCCGAGCGTTCCCGAGCGCGTGCGGCCAAGCCGCCCTGAGCCGACGCCGCCACCCCCACGCCGCGCCTATTTCGGCACTTGGCTCGAGACGCCGGTGATACGGCGCTCCGACCTCGCCCGGCCGCGCTCAGGGCCTCTCATCGTCGAGGAGTACGACGCGACCTGCGTCGTGCCCCCGGGTGCGCGGGCCGAGCTCGACGCCGGCGGCAACATCGTGATCGATCTTTCCGGCGAGCGGTAGGGTAAGTATCGGGGGCGAACGGCCCGAGTGCCGGACTACAGTTTGGCCGTTGCGTCACGTGGGCAGCAGGTACAGCGTAATGGCGAACACCATGTAGACGCCGATCATCTGCGTGCCGGTGAACCAAGCCGATTTCCCCGAATTGGCAACGAGCGCTGCGGTCAGCATGGCGATGAACACGGCCGATACCTGGCCGCGCGTGAAGCTCAGGTCCATGGGTGCGGGCCCGATGAAGTAGCTGGCGAGCGTCAGCACCGGCGCCACGAATAAGGCTATCTGCGCCGCGCTGCCAAACGCGATGCCGACGCTCAGATCCAGCCGATCTTTGCTTGCGGCGGTGATCGCCGTGAACGACTCCGCCGCCCCGCCGACGATCGCCACCACGACGAAGCCGACGAAGGCGGGCGACATTCCGAACTGCAGGGCGGCGTGCTCGACGGACCCGACGAAGACCTCGCTCACCAGCGCGATGAATATCGTGGCCACTGTGAGCATGACCAAGGCCACCGGCAGCGGCCAGGGCTTATCATCGCCCGCCTCGTGCGCCTTGCTACCGAATACCTCGCGGTGCGTGCCGAGCGAAAAGAGCAACCCCAGCGCGTAAATCACGATCAGCAGGATGGAAAGCCCGAGGCTGAGGTCCTGCAGGAAGGTAGAACCCTCGAACTGCTCCCCACCGGAGAGCGCCGAAGGGACGAGCAACGTGACGGTGGCCAGCAGCACCATGGCGATCTGCAGGCGCGCGGTGGCGGCGTTGTATTCCTGCACGTGATGCCGAAGGCCGCCCACCAGGAATGAGATCCCAAGCATGAACAGCAGATTGGCGACGATCGCGCCGGCAATGGACGACTTGACGAGGTCGAACATTCCTGCGCGCAGCGCGGTAAGCGCGATAACGAGCTCGGTGAGATTGCCGAGGCTCGCGTTCAGCAGGCCGCCGACAGTGTCGCCCGTTTTCGCGGCGACCGATTCGGTGGCGCTGCTAAGCAATGCGGCGAGCGGGACGATCGCGACGACGGAAAGGACGAAAAGCAGCGTGTGCGCCTTGGGCGCCGCATGCTCCACGACGATGACCGCCGGCGCGAGGACGAGAAGCCACAAGATCGGCTTATGGCGAAGTTCCTGCAGGATTCGTTTCATGTGTCGCGGGCAGTACACCGCAAGCCCGCAGGTCCCGGCTTGATCTGCGTCAAAGCGGCGAGGCATAAGCC
>DATADT010000039.1:0-4735 GCA_036258355.1 Burkholderiales bacterium | reverse complement strand
ACGGTGGAAACGATGGACGTTTCGCGACCGCATCAAGAAGGCGGCTGACGCTTTCGGCGTTCTTGTGTTTTACTCGCCGCTCATCGCACTGTATTACATTGACTTTGACGAAACGTCGGAAACCACCTTCAGGCTGCTTGGGATTGCGTGGCTGCTTGGAATTGTGCTGCCATCGCTGCTAGCAAGTTCGATCTTTGAACGTATCGAGCGCCGCGAGTACGAAGAATTCGAGAAGAGCAAGCAGGGAGGCGCGACAAACCGGGGGAACGGCCCCTAAAGGCCGCTTACCGCCGTGGGCGGCGTAGCGCGCCCGCCCACCTCTCCTCGGTAGAGTGGGATTGCCGTATGCCGATGGCGGCAGCGGGCGCTTTTGCGTTCTCAGGGCGCCGAGCCGCGCGAAGTGCCGGCGAGCTAGTAGCGACCGCACGTAGCCCTCCGCGAAGATTGACGTACTACTAGATCTAGTGGCTCCGGGGGCTTGGCAAGGCCTATGTTGTTGACCTATGATTCGCCACGTAGTTGTGCGACGCGTCTATAGAAAGAGGAGGGGACGATGCGGCGGGTCGTGTTCAATCACAAAGGCGGGGTCGGCAAATCCACAATCGCCTGTAACTTAGCCGCGGTCAGCGCCAGCTCCGGCGCTCGCGTTCTCGTCGTCGATCTCGATCCCCAGGGCAACTCTACGCAGTACCTGCTCGGCAAGCACGGCCGGGAACTCGAGCCGACGCTCGCTGGCTTCTTTGACCAGGTCCTTAGCTTTCCCCTGCGGCCGAAGAAGCCGGAGGAGTTCGTGCACGGGACTCTCTTCGAGCGTCTCGACGTGCTGCCCTCGCATCCGATGCTTGCTCAGCAGCAGGACAAGCTGGAATCGCGCTACAAGATCTTCAAATTGCGTGACGCGCTCGCCGAGCTCGAGAAGCAATACGATTTCATCTACGTCGACACGCCGCCTGCGCTCAATTTCTTCACTCGCTCGGCCCTCATCGCAAGCGATTGCTGTCTTATTCCTTTCGACTGCGACAATTTCTCCCGTCAGGCGCTTTATGCGCTGCTCGAAGACATCGCCGAAATTCGCGCCGATCACAACGCCGGGCTGGTCATCGAGGGCATCGTGGTCAATCAGTTTTCTGCGCGCGCGCGTCTGCCGCAGAAGATGGTGCAAGAACTGATTGACGAGGGCCTGCCAGTGCTTCAGCCGTATCTTTCGTCCACGGTCAAAGTCCGCGAATCCCATGAGTGCGCGAAGCCACTGATCTATCTCGCCCCCAAGCACAAGCTCACGCAGGCATTCGTCGCGCTTCATTCTGCGCTGGAAGAAAAGCGGCAGGGCGAGGAGCGCCGGCGCGCTTAGTGAAGCCACGAGTCAGGGGCGGTTTACCAAGCCGGACCTCGAACTCGAGCGCCTTGCATCCGGGGGTGGAGAAAGCGAAGTAGCGGCAGCGCAGCGGGCGGCCGAGGAAAGCGAGCCCGGCCGTCTCGACGTGCAGTCCGCGCAGGATCCTCAAGCTCCCGACCCGGTTTATCGCCTTGGGGCAGACGAGGTGGAGCGTGCGTGCCACGCCGTGCCGCTCGAGCTTCGTCAGGGTCTTCTGGACCATCGCATGGTCCGTTATGCTCATCATCCTTTCGTTCCGTTTACGCGAACCGCTCGAGGAGAATCATGAAGAAGCGATATGCAAACCCAAAGGAACTCAACGTCCCGCGCTTCTACACGCACGCGGTGTCGGTCGAGGGCGCCGGGAAGCTCGTCACCATTTCCGGGCAGGTGAGCTGGGATGCGAGCGGCAACGTCGTCGGCAAGGGCGACATGCGCACGCAGAGCGAGCAGGTGTTCCGAAACGTCGCCGTCGCCCTGCAGGCCGCCGGGGCGGGCTGGGACGACGTCATCAAGATGAACGGCTACATGGTGGGCATGCATGCCGAGCGCGTGAATGCCTATCGCGAGGTGCGCAGCCGCTTCCTCAAGGAAGGCGCGCTGCCGGCGAGCACGCTGGTGGGCGTGGAGCGCCTGGTCGATCCGGATTTGCTGCTCGAGGTCGAGGTGCTCGCCGCGCTCGGCCCGGTGAGGAAATCCTCCCCGAAGAAGAAAAAGAAGCGTTGAAGGCGAATCCGGCCTACGGCCGGGTGGTGGTCGCGGCGGCCTTCACCCTGATGTTCGTCGGCTTCAGCGCCGCCTATTCGTTCGCCGCCTTTTTCGGCGCCTTCGAAGCCGAGTTCGGCGCCTCGCGCGGCGATATCGCGCTGGTGTTCTCGCTGGCGGCCTTCGTCTGGTTTCTGTCGGGCGCGCCCGCCGGCGTGCTCGCCGACCGCTATGGCGTGCGGCGCGTCGCGCTCGCCGGCGTGGCGTGCATTGCGGCGGCGCTCACGATCGCCGCCGCGGCGCGCTCGCTCGGCGTGCTCTACGCCACCTACAGCATCGGCCTCGGGCTCGGGATCGGCCTTACCTATGTGCCCTCGATCGGCGCCGTGCAGCCGTGGTTCAAGACGAACCGCGCTCTCGCTTCGGGGATTGCAGTGGCCGGCATCGGCGCGGGCAATGTCGCCGGGCCGCTCATCGCTGTGTGGTGGATCGGCGCGTTCGGCTGGCGCGGCGCCTATCTTGCGTTTGCGCTCTTCGCGCTCGTGTCGGGCGGGCTGGCCGCTGCGGTGATCAAGGAGGCCGAGCATAGAAGACTCGGATCGCAGGAAGGCATCCCGCTCTCGGCGGCAGTGAAAACGGCGCCCTTCTGGCTGCTCTTTGCGTCGCTTCTCCTGAGCTGCATCGGCCTTTTCGTGCCGATGGTCCACCTCGGTCCCTACGCCGTCGACGCGGGCCATACCGCCGCGCAGGGCGTGACACTCGTGAGCCTGATCGGGCTCGGCAGCCTGGTCGGCCGCTTCGCGGTCGGCGGCCCGGCCGACCGGCTCGGGCGCATCCCGGCGCTTGCGGCGATGTACGCGGGCCTCGGCGCGATGTTCGTCCTGTGGTGGGCGGCGGCGGCTTACTGGGTGCTCGCGCTCTTCGCGCTCGTGTTCGGCGTGTGCTACGGCGCCTACGTTGCGCTGCTGCCCACGATCGTCATGGACCTCTACGGGCCGCGCTCGGTGACCGGCATCATCGGTTGCCTCTACACAGGCTGCGGCATCGGCACCCTTGTCGGTCCCTGGCTCGCCGGCGTCGCGTACGACGCTTGGGGCAGCTACCACGCGCCGATCGTCGCGGGCGCCCTCTTCTCGTTCGCAGCGGCCGCGTGCGTTCTCCCGCTCGTGCATGGCAAGAGACGACAAACCCTCTATAGCGGTTAGCGAGTCGCGCGGCGTGCGCACATTGCACGTCGGCGGCGCGGTGCTGGTGATGCCGGCGCTCTACGATCCGAACATCGTCGCTTTCGCGCTGAAGGGCACGCCGCGGCGCATTGCCTGGCAGGCGCTGCGCGAGCGCGCCGCGCGGCTCGAATCGCGCCTCGGGCTTCCGTTCACACGCTACGTCTCGCGCCTGCGCGCGATGAACCCCTGCACTGCGGCCGAGCTTATAATCGGAGCATGAAATTCACGAGCGAAAGCTTCGCGGATGGCGGCGCGCTTCCCGCGCATTTCGCGTTTGCCGTGCCCGATGCGGGGAGCCGGATCAAGCTCGGGCCGAACCGCAACCCGCATCTCGCGTGGAGCGAGCTGCCGCAGGGCACGCAGTCGGTCGTGATCCTCTGCCACGATCCCGACGCGCCCTCGAACGCCGACGACGTGAACAAGGAAGGGCACACCATCCCGGCATCGCAGTCGCGAGTGAATTTCTGCCACTGGATCCTGGTCGACATGCCGGCTAGCGGCTCGCCGGTGCGCGACGGCGAGTTCTCGAACGGCGTGACCGTCAAAGGCAAGAGCGGGCCGCTCTCGCCGCGCAACACGCGCCAGGGCCTCAACGACTACACCGCCTGGTTCGCGAACGACCCGAACATGGCCGGCGACTATTTCGGCTACGACGGTCCGTGCCCGCCGTGGAACGACTCGATTCCGCATCGCTACATCTTCACGCTGTTCGCGCTCGACCTGGAGAAATGCCCGGTCCAGCGCAAGTTCAGGGCGGCTGACGTCGTCAAGGCGATGAAGGGCCACGTGCTCGGCACCGCCCAACTGACGGCCCTGTACTCGCTCAACCCCGACGTCAAGGTCTGACCGGCCCGGCCGAAGTCGTCTTGCTCTCGGGGATCGCGTTCCTCGGAGCGCTGATCTTCGGCGTGACGGGGTTCGGTGCGGCCCTCGTCACGATCCCGCTCGCGACGCACCTCGTTCCGCTCAAGTTCGCGCTGGCGCTTTTCGTGCTGGCCGATCTCGCGGCCGCGCTGAGCATCGGCCTCGAGAAGCCGAAGAACGCGGTGCGCGCGGAGTGGACCCGCCTCGTGCCGATGATCGTCGTGGGTACCGCGCTCGGCGTGACGGTGCTCGTCAACCTGCCGCGCGCGGCCGGCATGCTGCTGCTCGGGGTTTTCGTAGTTTCCTTCGCAATTCTGAGCCTCGTCCGGCGAGCGGAACCGAGAGTGGTTTGCCCCCGCTGGGCCTGGGTCGCGGGGTTCGCCGGCGGCATTACCAGCACCGTTTTCGGCGCCGGCGGGCCGCCGTATGCGATCTACCTCTCGCAGCGCGGGCTGACCAAGGAGCAGTTCCGCGCCACGCTCGGCTTTGCGACGCTGACCAGCATCTCCCTGCGCTTGATCGCCTTCGTACTGACAGGTCTTCTGCTTGAAAAGAATGTTTGGTT
>DATADT010000038.1:0-2101 GCA_036258355.1 Burkholderiales bacterium | reverse complement strand
TTCCCGTACGCGGTCCTTTGGGGCGAGCGGCGCATCGAGTCGGTCGCCAACCTGACTCGCGAAGACGGCATGCGCTTCATGGAGAAGGCAAGAACTGTCCCCCTGAAAACGGAAGTGACCACCTACCCGCTCGCCCGAGCGAACGACGCACTCGACGACCTGCGCAACGGCCGCTTTTCCGGCGCGGCGGTACTCGTGCCCTAGAGAGGGAAGGTCTGAAGAAGTCGCCCCCGCGAAGGCGGGGGCCCAGTTTTTCTTTCTGAAAATCATGGGTTCCCGCCTTCGCGGGAAGGACCACTTGCCGCTTCTTCAGAGTTTCCCTCTAGGCGGGCGTGTAGAGCGCCACCGGCTCGCTGTAGCCGCGGATCTCGGCGTCGCCGAGCTTGCGCAGCGCGAAGTCCGGGCAGCGCTCGGCCGTCTTGTCCGAAAGCAGAATGCGCGTTCCGTAGTCCTTGTTCATCTGCTCGAGGCGCGCCGCCAGGTTGACCGCGTTACCGTGCACGGTGTAGGTGAGCCGCCCGGATGCGCCCACCGCGCCGGCGACGACCCGTCCGGTGCTGAGGCCGACGCGGTTGAGCGCGCGAACGCCGGCAAAGCTCTGCTCCTGCGAGGCGCGCACGATTTCGAGCGCGGCGCGCAGCGCGTTGGCCGCGTGGTCGCGGTCGGCGATCGGCACGTTGAACACCGCGAGCACCGCGTCGCCCTGGAACTGCGTGATGACGCCGCGGTAGCGCTCGATGATGCCGACCACGACCTCGAAGTAGGCGTTGAGGAACTCGATCGTGCGGCGCGCGCCGAGCTCGTCGGTGAGCGTGGCGAAACCCTCGATGTCGCTGATCAGCACCGTGGCCTTGGCTTCCTCCGGCTCCAGGCGCCCGCCTGCGGCAAGCAGCTCGTGCGCCACCTGCTCGGGCAGGAACTGGCCGAGCGTCTCGCGGATGAGGTTGCGCTCGCGCAAGCCCTCGATCATTTCGCCGAAGGAACGGTTCGCTTCGTCCAACTCGTAAATGCGGCTGCGCGGCAACGGCCGGACCTCGTCCAGCCGGCCCTTGCGCACCGCGCGCGCGGCGCGGGCGAGCGCCTCGATCGGCCGCCCGACCCGCCGCCCAACGATCGCGGCAAGCGTGACCGCGAGCACGAGCACTACCAGGCCCGCGCCGATGGAAGCGAGCGTGCGCACAACTTCAGCGCGCTGGCCGCCCTCCACCGGGTCGAAATACAGGCCGATGGTCCACGGCTCGCGGCCGTGCAGCTGCACTTGCCGCGTGAGGTACACGTAGGTGACGTCGCCGACGCTCGCCCGCATGCCTTTGGCGCGCTTGAACGCGCCCGCGAGCAGCGCCGGCCCGTCGGGCGAATGCAGCCTCGCCAACACCGGGTCCCCCGTGTCCGCGAGCTCCGGCAAGGTATTGCGCTCGCGCATTTTCGGCGTGCCGGTGAACGCCCGGTGCGCCAGGACGCGATCGGCCTGCGGCCCATACAGAACGAAAGCGGTAACGCCGTACTCCGCCCCGAACACCGCTACATCCTCCGAGAGCTTGGTCATCGGCACGACCTGGCCGAGCATGCCGACGAAGCGGCCCTCGCGATGCAAAGGCAGCTCGTGCAGCAGCGAGGGACCCTGCGCGGTTGCCTCCCGCCAAATAAGGGGACGCCACGCCGGTCCGGTCTGGTCGCGGCCGGCGACAAGCCATTGCCGGACCTCCGGGTACTGCGACCAGTCCGCGCTTTTCGAGGCTCGCGCGCCGCGGCTCCAGCGCCGGGCGCGGCCGAACGGGTCGACGATGCCCAGGTCGGAGACGTGAGGCGTCGAGCCGAGCGCGCCGAACATGAAGGCATCGAGCTCCGCCGGCCGGCCGAGGTCGATGCGTCCGTCGGCGAGCGCACCGGCGATCCAGTCCGCCTGCTCGCCGATCGGGCGCAAGTGCGCCTGGATACGCTGCTCCAGGGCGTCGAGCCGCGCTTCGGCCTGCTGCGCGATCCACGACTGCGTCGAGCGCAAGCCGCGCGAAGCGCTGACGTACAGGGTCACGCCGACCGCGATGGCGACGAACGCGCCCAGGCCGGTGACGGCGACAGTGGCGAACGAAATCCGCTTCAG
>DATADT010000037.1:0-2367 GCA_036258355.1 Burkholderiales bacterium | reverse complement strand
ATGGCGCAAGGCGCGCTTGCGCGCAGCAAAGCGACGGTCGCCTTGGCGGTCACCGGGATTGCCGGCCCGGGGGGCGGAAGCCCGGAGAAGCCGGTCGGCATGGTCTGCTTTGCCTGGGTAACCCGGCAAGCAGCCCGGGCGGAGACGAAGCGCTTCTCGGGCGATCGGGAGAGCGTGCGCCGTCAGTCGGTCATCCACGCTCTCGAAGGGGTATTGAAGGCCCTTGACGGCGGCTGACAGCGGCTCAACATTAGGGCATGAGCTCAGTACGTCCAGCCGCCGTAGCCGGGATGTTCTACCCGGGCGACCCACGCGCGCTCGCCGCCGAGGTGGACGAGCTTCTCGGCGGCACCGGCACGCCGGCCCCGCGGCTCGGCTATCCGAAGGCCCTTATCGTGCCGCACGCCGGCTATATCTATTCCGGCGGCGTGGCGGCGCGCGCTTACGACGAGCTCGTGCCCGCTTGCGGCACCGTAAAGCGCGTCGCTCTCTTCGGGCCGACGCACCGGGTGGCGGTGCGGGGGCTTACAGTGCCGAGCGTCGGCGGCTTCGCCACGCCCCTCGGGACGGTGCGCATCGATACCGAAGCGCTCGATTCGGTGCACGACCTGCCGCAGGTCGTAGTGAGCGACGCGGCGCACGCGATGGAGCATTCGCTGGAAGTCCAGCTTCCCTTCCTGCAGAAGATGCTGGGCGATTTCTCGCTCGCCCCATTCGCGGTCGGCATGGCCAGTGTGGCGGAGGTCGCCGAGGTGATCGAGCGGCTTTGGGGCGGCCCGGAGACGCTGGTCGTGATCTCGACGGATATGTCGCACTACCATTCCTACCAGCAGGCGCGCGCCATCGACGGCGCCACGATCGAGCGCATCGCCGCGTTTGCCACCGACATCCATCACGAGGAAGCTTGCGGCGCCACGCCGCTCAACGGGCTGCTGTCCTTCGCGAAGAAGAAAGACCTTTCGCTCAAGCTCCTTGCCGCGTGCAATTCCGGAGATGCCGCGGGCGGCAAGGGCAGGGTAGTCGGCTATTCCGCCTTCGGCCTGTACGAAGGCGGGGAAGTATCGTTCGAGGAGGCGGGCGAGACGCTCCTTTCCGTGGCCCGCGGCAGCATCGAACGCGACCTGCTGGGCAAGCCCGAGGTGATAGCAGCGGGGTCGTGGCTCAACCAGACCGGCGCCACGTTCGTCACGCTCACCAAGGAAGGCGCGCTGCGCGGCTGCATCGGCAGCCTGCAGGCGGCGCGCGCGCTCGCCGAGGACGTGGCGCAGAATGCGCTCGGCGCGGCGTTCCGCGACCCGCGCTTCCCGGCGATGACCCCCGGCGAGTGGCCGCAATGCCGCGTCGAAGTGTCGCTGCTTTCGACGCCAAAGCCGGTGCGCTTCGCCGACGAGGCAGACCTGCTGGAGCAGATCGAGGCCGGCGTGGACGGTTTGATCGTCGAAGCCGACGGGAAACGCGGCACCTTCCTGCCGCAGGTGTGGGAAGACCTCGCCGACAAGCACGCCTTCCTCGCTCACCTTCTCAGAAAAGCCGGCCTGCCGGCGGACATGCGCCTCACCCGCTGCAAGGTGTCGCGCTACCGCGTCGCAAAATGGAAAGAGTAGAAACTTCCTATCCCGGCCGCTGGTGGCATGCCCTGCCCGACGGGCGTGTGCAGTGCGACTTGTGTCCCCGGGACTGCAAGCTGCACGAGGGCCAACGCGGGCTTTGCTTCGTGCGCAAGATGGAACAGGGCCGCATGGTACTCACCACGTACGGCCGGTCCTCGGGATTCTGCGTCGATCCGGTGGAGAAGAAGCCGCTCAATCACTTCTACCCGGGCACATCGATCCTCTCGTTCGGCACCGCCGGCTGCAACCTCGCGTGCAAGTTCTGCCAGAACTGGGACATCTCCAAGTCGAAGGAGATGGACCGGCTCACGGATCAGGCGAGCGGAGAGGCGATTGCCGCGGCGGCGATCCGCCTGGGCTGCAAGTCGGTCGCATTCACCTACAACGACCCGGTAATCTTCGCCGAGTACGCGATGGACATCGCCGATGCCTGCCACGACAAGGGCGTGAAGACTGTGGCCGTGACGGCAGGCTACATCCACGCCGAGCCGCGGCGCGAGTTCTACGCGAAGATGGATGCGGCGAACGTCGATCTGAAAGGCTTCACCGACGACTTCTACTGGAGGATCTGCGGCGGCCACCTGCAGCCGGTGCTCGACACGCTCGTGTACCTGGTGAAGGAAACCGACGTCTGGACCGAGATCACCACGCTCCTCATTCCCGGCAAGAACGATTCGACCGAGGAGCTGACGGCGATGTGCGCGTGGATCGCGCGCGAGCTGGGCGCCGACGTGCCGCTGCACTTCACGGCCTTCCA
>DATADT010000036.1:0-8648 GCA_036258355.1 Burkholderiales bacterium | reverse complement strand
GTACATCCAGTGCACCGGGAAACCGAAGTCCGGGTGCGGGCCGCTTGTCATTCCGAGCACGCGCGCGTACCAATCCCGCGTCGCGTCGATGTCGTCCGAGGCGACGAGGAAGTGCTCGATGTGCGAGAGAGGCATGCGGGTAATATATAACGAGGAGGAGCTGCCATGTACGTCCAGGATGCCAAGCGCCTGACGGCTGCAGGCGCGCGCAAGGCCGCCGACACGGCGATCGCGCTGGCGAAGGAGGCGAACATCGCCATCACGGTCGCGGTAGTCGATGCCGGCGGCCACGTGATGCTGCTCGAGCGCATGGACGGCGGCAAGTTCCACTCGGTGCACTCGGCGACGACCAAGGCGGTCTGCGCAGCTTCCAACAAGCGCAGCACCGGCGCGACGGGCGCGGTCGGCCAGCCGCTCGATGCGGTGCATGCCCTCGGCCTCGCGCTCGCCGCGGGAGCGGAGCGCTGGACGGCGATGGAAGGCGGCTGCCCCATCATGGCTGGCTCGGAATGCATCGGCGGCGTCGGCGTCGCCGGCGGCACCTGGGAGTTCGACGAGCGCGCAGCCAAGGAAGCCGCATCGGTCATCAAGTAATGAATATCGCCTGTCTCGGGATCGGTTGGTGGTCGGACGTGCTGGCCGACGCCATCAAGCGCTCCGGCAAGCTGAATATCGTCAGTTGTTACAGCAGGTCGCTCGAGAAGCGGGAAAGGTTCGCAGCCAAGTACGGCTGCCGGGCTGCGCGGTCCTATGAGGAAATCCTGCACGACAGGAACATCCGGGGAATCATCAACACCACGCCGAACTCGGTGCACCGCGAGACCACCGTCGCCGCGGCGCAGGCAGGCAAGCACACTTTTCTCGACAAGCCGATCGCCAACTCGATCGAGGATGCGCGGGCCATCGCGCAAGCCTGCCGCGAGGCCAAAGTGGTTCTGGCGCTGGGATACCAGCGCCGGCGCGAGTCGCATTTTCGCTGGATAAAGGAAAAAATCGCCGCCGGCACTTTTGGCAGACTGGTAAACGCCGAAGCGAACATCAGCCGTGACCGACTGGGCAAGATCGACCTCAGCTCGTGGCGCTACACTGCCGAGGGTATGCCGGGCGGCGTGATGCTGCAGATAGGGATCCACTACACGGACGTGCTCGAATACCTGATCGGGCCGATCAAGGCGGTGAGCGGACGATTCGCTCAGCTCGTGCTGCCGGGCGACAACCCGGACGTGGCAAGCCTCGTGCTCGAGCACGAAAACGGCGTGCTCTCGACGCTCAACGCGAGCTACGCCTCGGCCTCCGAGTACTACCTGATGAACATCTACGGCAAGGAGGCGAGTGCCCATTACGATCTGCACCACGGACTGCGGTTCCTGAAGCGCGGCAGCAGCACGTCGGAGGCGGTCCCGGTGAGGAAGAACGACCCGATCGTCGAGGAGCTCGAGGAGTTCGCCGCCGCGGTGCGCGGCGAGGCCGGCCCCGAGATGGACGGCGAGCGGGGCACCGGGTCGCTCGCGGTGCTGCTCGCGGGCATCAAGTCGGCAAGAGAAAGCAGGCGCGTCGAGGTCAAGGAGGTGTTGGGATGAAAAGGCTCTTGTTCCTGTGCGGGTGGATTGCTTTCTCGGTTCTTGGGCAGGAGCCCCCGTTTCCCCAGCGAGGGCCGCTCGAGATTACGGTGCTCTTCCCCGCCGGCTCGTCCGCCGACGTGACCGCGCGCATGCTCGCCGAGGGAATGTCGCGTAACCTGGGGCAGCGAGTGCTCGTGGTGAACCGCCCCGGCGCAGGCGGCGCGATCGGCTACAAGCACGTCGCTTCGCAGAAGCCCGACGGCTATTCGCTGGTGTGGAACTCGAACTCGATCTCGACCACGTTCCATTCAGGGCAGCTCAATTTCGACTACAAGGCGTTCGACGCGGTGGCGCGCGTGCTGTCGGAGTCGGTCGTGCTGGCGGTCAGGAACGATGCCCAGTGGCGTACGCTCAACGAGCTAATTCAGGAAGCCAAGGCAAAGCCGAAGGCGGTCTCGGTCGGACACTCGGGAATCGGCAGCCATACCCACATCTCGCTCGCCGCGCTCGTCAATTCCGCCGGAATCGAAGTCAACGAAGTGCCGTTCGCTGCTGCGCAGGTGGTGCCGAGCCTGGTCGGCGGCCACGTGAACGCGGTGGTGCAGTTCCCGGGAGCGCTCGCCGCGCCGCTCAAGCAGGGGCAGATCCGCCTGCTTGCGACGCTGACGCAGAGCCGCGACCCGGCGTGGCCCGAGGTGCCGACGGCGCGCGAGCTCGGAGTCGACGTCGTGCTCGACGCGTGGCGCGGCATCGCCGTGCCGCGCGGCACGCCGCGCCCGGTGGTGAGCCAGCTCGAGGCCGCGATACGGGTGACGGCGAACTCGCCGGAATTTGTCTCGCAGAGCGAGAAGCTCGGCGTGCGGCCGGCCTTCCTTCCCGCGGAGGAGTTCAGTGCTTTGGTGGCGCGGGAGGATGCGGAGCTGTCGCGCCTGATGCAGCAGATTGGCCTGAAGAAGTAGCTAAGCGGTCTGGGTCTCCCTGACCTTGGCGAGCCATTGCTGGCACCACTCGAGCGCCGTCTCCTCCGGGAGGATGCCGCTCGAGGCGTCGTGCATGTGGCGCTCGCCGACGCGCTTCGCGCCGAGCTCGGTGAGGATGTCGTCGAAGCGCTTGCCGCCGAAGTTGAAGGTCTCGGCGTAGGTGCGGTCGCCGAGCCCGAACACGCCGTAGCGCACGTGCGACAGGTCGGGGCGCGCCTGCTTGAGGTCTTCGTAGAGCGCGCGCGCGTTGTCGGGCACGTCGCCCTGGCCGTAGGTGGACGTGCAGACGAGAAACACCGACGGCCTGGAAAAGACCGAAGCGTCGAGGTTGTCCATCATCAGCGTCTCGACCTCGGTCTCGCCGTCGTCGAGCGCGAGCTCGATTTCCTGTGCGCATAGCTGCGCCGTGCCGGTCATCGTGCCGACCAGGATGGTCACTTTCATTGACAGTCACTATATTGCACTTATAGAATGCCGGTCAAGCACTATCCTGCATGATGGAAACGGCCTACCTTTCTCTCCTCGGCGAGCGCGTGCGCGCCTGGCGCAACGAGCAGGGCGTGACCCGCAAGGCGCTCTCGGCGGCGAGCGGCGTCTCCGAGCGCTACCTCGCGCAGCTCGAGGCGGGCGAGGGGAATATCTCGGTGCTCCTGCTGCGCAAGGTGGCGCGCGCAATGGGCGTGCCGGTCGAGAGCCTGGTGCGCGAGGACCATGAGGACGAGAAGCGGGCAGCGAAGCCCATCGCCCTCCTCGGCCTGCGCGGCGCGGGCAAATCCACCCTGGGAGAGAAGCTCGCCCTCGCGCTCGGCGTTCCGTTCGTCGAGCTCGACCGGGAAGTCGAAAAGGAAGCCGGCGCCGAGCTCGGCGAGGTATTCGCCATGTACGGCCAGGAAGGGTTCCGCCGCTTCGAGCGCCGCGCGCTCGAGCGCGTGCTGGCGCAGCACGCGCGCGCCGTCATCGCTACCGGCGGCAGCCTGGTCACCGACGCGGGCATCTACAAGCTGCTGCGCGAGCGCTGCGTGTGCGTCTGGCTCAAGGCTTCGCCGGAAGAGCACATGGCGCGCGTCATCGCGCAGGGCGACATGCGCCCCTTCAAGGGAAGGTCTGCCGCGCTCGACGAGATCCGCCAGCTCCTCGCCGACCGCGACCGCCTCTACAGCCGCGCCGACCTCGTGCTCGACACGTCCGGCAAGACAGTCCGTTCAAGCCTTTCGCAGCTCACCTCACTCGTGAAGACATGATCTCCGTGCCGATATGATTTCCTTCGAAACCCAGCCCGACCGCTACAACCACTGGAAGATGAGCTTCGACGGCCCGGTGGCCACGCTCACGCTCGACGTCGCCGAGGACAAGCCGATAGCGCCGGGCTACAAGCTCAAGCTCAACAGCTACGATCTCGGCGTCGACATCGAGCTCGCCGACGCGCTCAACCGCATCCGCTTCGAGCACCCCGAAGTGAAGAGCGTCGTGATCACGAGCGGCAAGAGCCGCATGTTCTGCTCGGGCGCCAACATCTACATGCTCGGCCACTCCAGCCACGCGTGGAAGGTGAACTTCTGCAAGTTCACCAACGAGACGCGCAACGGCATCGAAGACGCTTCGGCGCACTCGGGCCTCAAATTCATCGCCGCCCTGAACGGCACCACCGCCGGCGGCGGCTACGAGCTCGCGCTCGCCTGCGACGAGATCGCGATGATCGACGACCGTTCCTCCACGGTCTCGCTGCCTGAAGTGCCGCTGCTCGGCGTATTGCCGGGCACCGGCGGGCTCACGCGGCTCGTCGACAAGAGAAAGGTGCGCCGCGACCTGGCCGACGTCTTCTGCACCACCGCCGAAGGCGTGCGCGCCGACCGCGCCAAGCAATGGCGGCTCGTCGATCACATGGAGAAGCCGCAGAAGTTCGCCGAGATGGTCAAGGCCCGGGCGCTCGAGCTCGCCAGGCAGTCCGACCGGCCGGGCGGCCAGGGCGTGGCTCTTACCCCGCTTGGCGAAAACCGGATAGTTCAGATCGAAATTCAACCCGAGAATCGAACCGCCACGCTCACCGTGAAAGGCCCAGAGGCGGTAAAGCTCGAGCGGAACGCGGATTGGTATCCCCTGCGCCTCGCGCGCGAGCTCGACCGCGCGATCCTCGACCTGCGCCACAACTACCTCGACATCGGGCTTTGGGTGTTGAAGTCCCAAGGCAGTCTCAAGAATGTTCTTGAGCTGGATTCGCTGCTTCAGCAACAGAAAGGCGATTGGTTCGTGCGCGAAACGATCGGCTATCTGCGCCGCACCCTGTCCCGCCTCGACGTCTCGTCGCGCTCGATCTTCGCGATTATCGAAAAAGGCTCGTGCTTCGCCGGCACGCTGATGGAGCTTGCGCTCGCCGCCGACCGCAGCTACATGCTCGACGTCGACGACGGGCCGCAAATCGCCCTGTCGGAGATGAACTTCGGCGCCTACCCGATGGCGAACGGCCTCTCGCGGCTGGAGACGCACTTCTGCGGGGAAGCGCCCTCGCTGGAAAAAGCAAAGGCTTTCTCTACCGAGGAAGCAAGGAAGCTCGGCCTCGTCACATTCACGCCGGACGACATCGATTGGGACGACGAGGTACGCATCGCGATCGAAGAGCGCGCGAGCCTTTCGCCCGATGCGCTCACCGGCATGGAGGCGAGCCTGCGCTTCGCCGGGCCCGAGACGATGCTCACGCGCGTCTTCGGCCGTCTTACGGCGTGGCAGAACTGGATCTTCAACCGGCCGAACGCGGTCGGGGAGCAAGGGGCGCTGAAAGTATACGGAACCGGCGCCAAGGCGAAATTCAACTGGGAAAGAGTGTGATGAGCGGAATCAACTATTCGGAGAAGATCCCCAATAACGTCAACCTGGTGAACGACCGCACGCTGCAGCGCGCGCTCGAGCACTGGCAGCCCCACTTCCTCGACTGGTGGAAGAACATGGGGCCGAGCGATTTCCAGGCGGCCGACGTGTACCTGCGCACCGCGACCTCGGTCGACGCGCAGGGCTGGGCGCACTACGGCGCGGTGAAGATGCCGGAGTATCGCTGGGGCATCTTCCTCGCCGACCCGGTCGCGGACCGCAAGATCGGCTTCGGCGACCAGATGGGGCAGCCCGCGTGGCAGCAGGTGCCGGGCGAGTATCGCTCGACGCTGCGCCGCCTGATCGTCACCCAGGGCGACACCGAGCCCGCCTCGGTCGAGCAGCAGCGCCTGCTCGGGCACACCTGCCCTTCGCTCTACGACCTGCGGAACCTCTTCCAGGTCAACGTGGAGGAAGGCCGGCACCTCTGGGCGATGGTGTACCTGCTGCACGCCTACTTCGGCCGCGACGGCCGTGAGGAAGCCGAGGAATTGCTCGCGCGGCACTCCGGCGATGCGGATAAGCCGCGCATCCTCACCACCTTCAACGAGCCGATCTCGGACTGGCTGTCTTTCTACTGCTTCACCTACTTCACCGACCGCGACGGCAAGTACCAGCTGAAGAGCCTCGCCGAGAGCGCATTCGATCCGCTGTCGCGCACCTGCCGGTTCATGCTCACCGAGGAAGCGCACCACATGTTCGTCGGCGAGACCGGCATCGGCCGCGTGGTGAAGCGCACGCTCGAAGTGATGAAGGAGCTCGGCACCGACGACCCGGACAAGATCCGTGCCGCCGGCGCGGTCGACCTGCCGACGGTGCAGAAGTACCTCAACTTCTGGTGCTCGAGCTCGCTCGACCTTTTCGGCTCGGAGATCTCGTCCAACTCGGCGGCCAACTTCGCCAATGGCCTCAAGGGCAGGCCCGACGAGTCACAGTACGAAGATCATGTATTGAGAAGCCAGGAGATGAAATTGCTCACGCCGGAAGGCGAGCAAACGGTTCCCATGCTGAACGCGCTGAACGAGGTGATGCGCGAGTCTTACCTCAGGGATTGCGAGATCGGGCTCAAGCGCTGGAACCGCCAGATCGAGCGGGCCGGCTTCCCGTTGCGGCTCACCCTGCCCTCCACGCGCTTCCGCCGCTCGATCGGCGCCTGGGGCGGGCAGCCGGTAACGCCTCGAGGAGAAATCATTGGACGCGAATCTTTCGAAAAATCCCTTTACGACTGGATCCCGTCCGAGTCCGACAGGGCGTTCGTGCACTCGCTGATGCAGAAAGTCGCCGCGCCGGGCAAGATGGCGGCGTGGATCGCGCCGCCCGAGCGCGGCATCAACAACCTTCCGGTGGACTACGAGTACGTCAAACTCCACTAGATTCTTCAACGAGATGCTCGAGGCCGAGCGCGCCGGCGCGAAGGCGCTCGTCGTCTACATGGACGACTTTCCGCGCAATTCCGAAGCGTGGAAGATCCTGCGCCAGATCCAGGCCGACGAGGCGCACAACTGCGCGCTCATCGGCAAGCTGCTCGAGAGGTCCGGCACGCCCTACAGCCACGCCACCGGCAAGTTCTACGACAAGGCGGTAGCGGTGAAGGGGCCGCGTGCGCGCCTCGAGTTCCTTATCCGTGGATTGAAGTGGGCGGTAAAGAAGTTCGAGCAGGCACTGCCGCAGCTCGATCCCCAGGCGCGCGACGTGTTCATCAAGATGCGCGACTCGCACCTTCGCACCATCGCAGCCTGCGAGCGCCTGGTTCAGGCGCTGCCGACGTAAGCGACCGCCGCGCTGGCGATCTGGTCCATCAACTTCAGTTGATCTTCCATCGGAGCTCCTTTCCGGCTTCTCTTAGAATGTCCATCCTGGCATGGAGCGAAATCTAAGATTCGCGCCGCCGAAGGTCGAGGTGCAGAAGCGCGCCGACGGCAGCGTGCTGCTGCGCTCGCCGCAGAAGCTCGGCCCCTACGCGCGCTGTGTCACCGAATGGCTCGTGCAGTGGTCCGACCGCGCGCCCGACCGGGTCTTCCTCGCAGAACGCAAAGGCGATTCGTGGCGCAAGATGACCTACCGGCAAACCTACGGCGCGGTGCGCCGGATCGCCCAGGCGCTGCTCGACCGTGGCCTCGGTCCGGAGCGCCCGGTCGCGATCCTCTCGGACAACGGGGTCGACCACGCGCTTCTTGCGCTCGGCGCGATGCATGTCGGCATCCCGGTGGCGCCCGTCTCCCCCGCCTACTCGCTGATGTCGAAGGACTTCGGCAAGCTCAAGTACATCTTCGACCTGGTGCGGCCGGGGCTGGTGTATGCGGTGGATCCGCCGAAATTCGCCCTGGCGCTCGCTGCCGTGGGCGCCATCTCGACGCCGGTCGCGGAACTGCTCGAGACCAATCCCGGCTCGACTCAGGAGAGGGAGCACGCAAAGGTAAGGCCTGAGACCCTTGCCAAGATCCTGTTCACTTCGGGCTCGACCGGGATCCCCAAGGGCGTCGTCAACACCCACCGCATGCTGTGCGCCAACCAGCAGATGCTCGCGCAGGCCTGGCCCTTCGTCGAGGACCGGCCGCCGGTGGTGGTCGACTGGCTGCCCTGGAACCACACCTTCGGCGGCAACCACAACTTCAACCTCGTGCTGCGCAACGGCGGCACGATGTATATCGACGGCGGCAAGCCCGTGCCCGGCCTGGTGGACACGACGGCGCGCAACCTGAAGGAAGTGGCGCCGACGATGTACTTCAATGTGCCGCGCGGCTACGACCTGCTGCTGCCCTTCCTCGAGAAGGACGCCGAGCTTCGGCGCAATTTCTTCCGCGACCTCGACCTGCTCTTCTATGCCGCCGCCGCCCTGCCGCAAAGCCTGTGGGACAGGCTGGTGCGCCTTGCGAGAGCCGAAAACAAGCCGAGCCTCGCGATGCTGTCGGCCTGGGGCTCGACCGAGACCGCGCCGCTCGCCACCTCGGTGCACTTCCCGATGCAGCGCGCCGGTGTCATTGGTTTGCCGGTGGCGGAATGCGAGCTCAAGCTCGTCCCCTCGGCGGGGAAGCTCGAAGTGCGGGTGCGCGGCCCGAACGTCACGCCGGGGTATTACAAGCGCGACGACATAACGCGCGCGGCGTTCGACGAGGAAGGCTTCTACCGCATCGGCGACGCGGTGAAACTTGCCGACCCGGCCGACCCCGCGAAGGGCATCGTGTTCGACGGCCGCGTCGCCGAGGACTTCAAGCTTTCGACCGGCACCTGGGTGCACGTCGGC